>CALDSM010000464.1 GCA_937923585.1 uncultured bacterium | reverse complement strand
GCCTTTGGTGCGCAGGAGCCGGTCGCGGCGCTCATTCTGCCCGTGGCGCGCAGCGCCAGGTATTGGTTTGCAAAGGCCCTTCGGCCTTTGCTGGGGTGAGGCCCGGAGAGGGGCAAAGCCCCTCTCCGGTCCACCGTGCCGCGTCATGACCCGTCTCTCCGCCCTCATCGTCGCCCGGAACGAGGAGCAGCGCCTGCCCGACAATCTCGCCCGCGTCCAGGTTGCGCCGGAAACCCGACGCGCCGGTGGCGCAGAAGGCGCAATTCAGCGGGCAACCCGCCTGCGAGGAGAGGCACAGCGTAACGCGGTCCCCGTCGCGCAGCAGGACGGATTCGACCTTTTCGCCGTCGCGCAGATCGAAGAGCAGTTTGGCGGCGTCTGCATGTTCCGACGCCTGAACGGCGGCCACGCGCATGTCGCGCGCGGCGCACTCCGTCGTGAGACGTTCACGGAGAGGCTTGGCGAGATTGGTCATCGCGTCGAAATCAAAGACCCCCTTGTTGTGGAGCCAGTGGAAGATCTGCCGCCCCTGAAAGGCCTTGAGGCCCAGGGCTTCCGCGATCTGTTCGGGCGTCATGCCTATCAGGCAGTGCCGGTCTCCGCTCACTTGCCCATCTCCCTCACCGGATTATCGTCCGGGAAATTGTCCACATAGGCGCCGTCGCCCTTGTCCTCAACACCGGTCTGCGGACCGCGCCCGCGCAGTGTCTCAACCTGTTCAAATCCCCGCTTGCGCAGTTCGTTGACAGCGCCCCCGACATCAAACAGCGGGGCATCCAGCACCGGATTCAGATCTATCTTGCGCATGGTGAAGCTCATTTGCGCCCGTTCGCCGGGAAAGACGGACTCGACCTTCTTGGGGAATCGAACGCCGTCGCGCTCGTAGTACTCACTTTTCATGGTGACGGCGATCTCGCGGCCGGACTTGTCGAGCAGGCGGTTCTCCAGCACGACCCAAGGGGTTCCCTGGACCACGAGCTGGCGCCGCGGGCGGCTGCCGCGTTTTGTGTCAAGAATGAGCATGGAGGCCGTCCGGGTGGCCCCATCGTAGGACAGGATGCGGACCTGTTTCGGAGACAGGTCGCCCCAGGACTCCGGTTGAAACATCTCCTTGGCCATGTCCGCGGAGGACACAGTCTCGAAACGTTCGCCCTGCGGCTGGTAATAAAACTGGCGTTCCGTGGGGAACTGGATGAGGAAGGCCGGGCCGGAACAGGTCAGTTCCACGAACCGGGTCCCGTATTTGCGTCCGATGACATACAGGTCCAACGGCTGCCGGTAGACGATGGTGCTCTCCCGCGAAATCTGCGTTGATTCGAGTTCGGGCGACTGCAAAATGACCGTGCCGGTGGCCTTGAAACCCTTCAGCGCCTGCTCGTTTTGCGCCAGGCTTTGCAGGATCTCCCCCGCCCCGGGCGCACCGGCCGGCAGCGATTGCTGTTCCAGCCTGTTGCCCAGGCTGGCACATCCCACCGCCAAAATACTGACGGCGGCCGTCATCAAAGCCGCAAACCGCAAATGCAAGAGGGAAGTCCTTTCACTGCCGGGGGGAAAGCCGGGGTTTTCAGCGGGGCCGGACTTGATTAATGTCCGGCCGTATGCTATAGTTCCCCGGCCTAAGGCGCATTATATCACGCCTTTATGCATGAACCCAACGAATAGTTTCAGGAGTCAGCCATGTCCAGAGTTTGTCAATACAGCGGAAAGCGCCCCGTCACCGGAAACACGGTGGTTCGCCGAGGCAAGGCAAAGCGCGAGGGCGGTATCGGTCAAAACGTCACCGGCATCACCAAGCGCCGCTGGAAGCCGAATCTCCAGACCATCCGGGTCATGGACGAGAACGGCTGCGTCCACCGCGTCAAGGTGTGCGCGCGCTACATCAAGGCCGGCAAGTTTGTGAAAGCGCCGCGCGGCTCGCGCAACATTAAGGCCGCCACGGCCTAGGCTTCTTGTCTTTTGCATTCAAGGCCATCCCGGTTCCGAACAGCGAACCGGGATGGCTCTTTTTGTGTGCATTTGTCGGAAACGCCCCTCAACTGCTACCCTCGTGACACTTTGGGGCGTGACCTGTGAACCCCGTGCCCAAGTTCTTTACCGGAGTGTCGGAAATGAGGATGTCTTCCTGTTTGACGCTGTTGCTGGCCTGCTTCCTGACTGCCGGGTGCAGAACCCTGCCCTACCAGAACAGACCGCTGGAGCAGGTTGACCAGACCAAAGGTTACCGGTTCGCGAGTCTGGAGAAGGGCGAGGGCAATTCCGACAGCCTCTATGTGGTGCTGACCTTCTCCGGAGGCGGCACCCGCGCGGCGTCGTTTTCCTATGGTGTGCTTGAGAAACTGCGGAACACAGAGATCGTCTGGGAAGGCAAGCGGCGGCGACTGCTGGACGAGGTGGATGTCATCTCCTCCGTTTCCGGAGGCAGCCTCACCTCGACCTACTATGCCATGTTCGGCGACCGCATCTTCGAGGACTACGCCGACAAGGTGCTCTATGCCAACATACAGCACCAGTTGATCCGCGCCGTCCTGAACGTGTTCAACTACCCGAAACTCCTGTCGCCGTACTACGGAAGGACGGACCTGCTGGCCGAGCACTTTGACCGTGAGGTGTTTGAAGGCAAGACCTATGGGGACTTGCTGGCGCGCAACCGGCGGCCCTACCTCGTCGTCAACTCGACCGACCTCACGCTGGGAACGCGCTTTGAATTCACGCAGGGCCAGTTTGATCTCCTCTATTCGGACCTGAATTCGTGCCCGCTGGGCTTCTCCGTGGCGGCCTCGGCGGCCTTCCCGGGCCTGCTGACGCCGGTTGCCCTGAAGAATTACGAAAAGGGGGACGAAAACCAGCTTCCGCCGTGGGCTCGGGAATGCCTGAAGCACCCCGACCCCGACGACCTGTCCTATGTGAAGGCGAGAAATATGGCCTCCTATGTGCATCCCGGCCGCCCGCACATTCATCTTGTGGACGGCGGCGTGTCAGACAATCTTGGGCTGCTTCCCACCGTGATGCTGCTGCGGCAGGATGACGAGGGCAACAAAGAAATGAAAATGCTCAACGACGGAACGATCAAAAGATTCGTGGTCATCACGGTGAACGCAAAATGCCGTGAGAACCCCGAATGGGATCTGCGCGCAAAGCTGCTGGGCCTGCTCCCGGTGCTGCTTCGCGCGTCCACCACGCCGATGGAAAACTTCAGCGAGGCGCAAATCGAATTCATGCGGCTGCTGATTGACCACGAGAATGTGGTCCATGAACTCCACGAAGCCCGGGCGAAGGCTGCAGGAACCCAGGCCAAACCGGGCGTTGACTTCAATTTCATTGAGGTTGCGTTTGACCGCCTTTCGGATGCGGACAAGCAGGCGGAGTTGAACAGGATGCCGACAAGTTTCACGCTTCACAAGGAACAGGTTGACCTGCTGCGCTCGGCGGCGGGACAGATTCTGGACGAGCACCGGGATTTTCAGGAACTGCTGAAGAGCCTGAATTGAGCGGGGAGAAAACCGGACAAGCCGCCCCCCACATGGAACCGATGCAAAAGGCTGAAACCGCAGGATTACCGCACAAGGAACCTTCCAGAAATGAGTGGCACGCCCGAAATGGGCGGCATAATTCGAGTGAAGATGCAACTTTCCCGTCATTCCCGCGAAGGCGGAAATCCAGGCTTGCCAAGGACTTATGCATACGCGCGGTCATCTGGATTCCCGCCTTCGCGGGAATGACGGAAAGGGCGATTTTGGTGTGTTGGCATTCTTGGAAGACCCCGCAGGGCATAACTCGCACCAGAGTGGAAAGGCCCGGTGAACCAGAGTTCACCGGGCCTTGATCACATCTGTAGGCAGAACCCCGCGCCCGCTATGGCGCTTTGGTCTCGGCCGCGGATTGCGCCGGGGCTTCCGCAGATTTCTCATCCTTTGGAACTGGCGCGGCTTCGACCGGTTCGGGCTTCTTCTCTTCGGCGGCAGGCGCATTCCCATCCCCGGCGACAGTCGCCAAGGGCGGCGCTTTGGCCGCCTCATCCGCCGTTTCCCCGGGCTGATCCGCCGGCGCTATTGACGGCACGATGGGCGGGGAAACGCTGTCCTCGTATTCAACGTGAATGCCCGCCTCCATCGCCGCCTCCACCACTGCGTTCACAACTTCAATGGGAGCC
>CALDSM010000463.1 GCA_937923585.1 uncultured bacterium | reverse complement strand
CGCGTATGCGTAAGTCCTTGGCAAGCCTGGATTCCCGCCTTCGCGGGAATGACGGGAAAGATCCATCTTCACTCGGATTGTGCAGCCCATTTCGGGCGTGCCACTCGTTCTTGGAAGGCCGCGAAGGCACGGGTATCGCTGCCGGCCTCTTCCGGCTGAGATCCCAGGTTGGCATATCCAAGCCATCGTGCTAGAGTAAGCAAGGCAACGGCGCACAAAACGCGTCTTTCCGGATTCAATACGAAGGAGATTGCACCATGCATGGAAGTAGGTTTCAGCGTTGGGGTTTGCTCTTCACCGTGACGGCCCTGCTGGCAGGAATGGTCCTGGCAGCGGGCTGTGCCACCACCCGGAGCGCGGCAAGGAAAGTCCCGGCCAAGCCGGAACTGCTGCTGGCACAGAACGGCGAGGCAAAAGCGGCCATTGTGGTCGGCGCAAACGCGTCGCCAAGCACCCGGTACGCGGCGGAGGAATTGCAGCGGTTTCTGAAAGAAATCACGGGGGCCGCCTTTGAATTAATCACCGACGCAGAGCCGGCGCGGCCGTCCGAGATCATCGTCGGCGCGAACGAACGCATGTACGGGCTCAATCTGTCCGTGGACTTTCAGCGGCTCGGCGCCGAGGGCTATGTGCTGCTGACCAAGGGGAAGCACCTGGTCATCGCAGGCGGTGAGCCGCGCGGTACGCTCTACGGTGTCTACGGCCTGCTGGAAGACCACCTCGGCTGCCGCTGGTTCACGCCGGACGTCAGCACGATTCCAAAAGCGGCAAGGCTCACGGTGGAGCATCTGGACGAACTGCGGGTGCCTGCCCTCGAATACCGCGAACCCTTCGTCATGGACTGCTTTGACGGGGACTGGTGCGCGCGCAACCGCATGAACAGCAGCTCGGGCAGGCTGGAGGCCAAACACGGCGGCAAGGTCACCTACTTCGGGTTCGTCCACACCTTCAACGGGCTCGTGCCGCCGGAGACATACTTCGACGAGCATCCCGAGTACTTTGCACTCGTCAAAGGCGAGCGTCTGAAGGACCGCACGCAGCTTTGCTGCACCAACGACGACGTGGTGCGCATCGTGACCGAGGAGACGCGCAAGCGGATGCGCGAGCATCCCGAGGCGACGGTGTTCTCGGTGTCGCAGAACGACTGGGCCAACTACTGCACCTGCGACAAGTGCGCCGCCCTTGCCGAGGCCGAAGGCAGCGAGATGGGACCCATGCTCTATCTGGTCAACAGCGTGGCCCGTGCGGTGAAAGACGAGTTCCCAGACAAGCTCATTGACACGCTGGCTTACCAGTACACGCGCAAGCCGCCCAAGACCATGCTGCCCGAGCCGAACGTCATCATCCGGCTGTGCAGCATCGAGTGCGACTTTTCGCACCCCTTCGAGGAGCGAGCCACCAGGGACAACGCCACCTTCTGCGATGACATAGAACAGTGGGCGAAGGTGAGCCAGCGGCTTTGGGTCTGGAACTACGACACTTCGTTTTCGCACTACCTCACGCCGTTCCCGAACCTGCGCGTGCGCGGGCCCAACATCCGCTACATGATCAAGAACAACGTCCGCGGCATTTTCGAGCAGGACGTCTACACAACCCTGAACGGCGAGTTCAACGGGCTGAGCGGCTACCTGGGCGCCAAGCTGCTGTGGAACCCGCAGTATGACGAAGACACAGCCGTCAACGAATTCCTGGACGCCGTGTACGGCAAAGCGGCCACGCCCATCCGCATGTACCTGGACCTTATCCACGACGCGGTGAAGGACCCGAAAACCAACATGGGCATCTGGATCGGCCCGGACTTCCGCGCGTTCACCCCGCAGGTGTTGCAGCGCGGCGCCGAACTGTTCAACGCGGCGGAAAAGGCCGTGGCCGGCGAACCGGAAACGCTGGAGCGCGTGCGCGTCGCGCGGCTCAGCCTCGACTACGCGCAGATCGAGCACCTGCGCACGCGCGCCTCGGACGCCTATGAATTCGACCATAAGAACTACACCGTGCGCATGAAGCCCGAATTTGCGAGGCTGGTGAACCGATTCTTCGAAGTGGCCGAGCGCAACAACGTCACCCAGATCCGCGAGAATGACGGCGCCATGGCCAAGTACAAGGAAATGGTTATGGCCTCGTTCAAGGCGGACGGCGGCACTTTCCCCGTGGAGAAAGCCCTGGACGGCCGGGGCGTCAAGCCCGGCCTGCGCTGCGCGTACTACGAAAAGACACTGGACAGATCGGAAGAGCACACGTCTGAACTCCAGTCACGATCAGATCTCGTATGC
>CALDSM010000462.1 GCA_937923585.1 uncultured bacterium | reverse complement strand
ATACGATATCTGATCGTGACTGGAGTTCAGACGTGTGCTCTTCCGATCTTGAAGGCACAGCGCGTGTAGACCGAGAAGGTGCTGTTGTCCGTGCGGTCAATCAGCGTGAAATCGTCGGCATCGCCGTAGCCGACGCCGTAAACGCCTGCCTGCCAGTTGCCGGAGTGGTCGCCGTTGTCGGTGTCACCCCTGCCGTTGTCCTGCGCGGTGTCGTAGGCGGCGGCCGTCCATCCCGCCGGGGCGTCGCTGTTGGGCAAATCGCCCAACGGCTCTATGTACAGCATCGGCGTGTTCTCGTCCACCACGGTCATGGCGGACACGGCAAATGCCAGGGGGGAGATGATGCCGCCCAACCCCGCGCAGACAAGACACAGCACACAACGGAATCCGATGGCATGATTCACGGGACAAATTCTCCTGCACCGTTTTTTACAGGGTCCTGCCGCCATTGCCGGGAGCACCGGTCATTGCCGCGAGGGCGGGAAGATCCCTGCCGGCTGTCTTGAGACGCGAACACAGCCGGCGCGGACGACGGCGTTCCAGGCATTACATTCAGCCATTCTTGCGGGCGATGAGCGATTCCATGAACGCGTCTATGCGCGTGCCGACCTGTTCGTCCGACCAGGCGCGAGTGTCGCTCTGGTCGGCTTCGATCATGATGGTCGGCAGGCCGTGCTTTTCCTCCATCCGGCGCGCCAGTTCGTACTGGCCGAAGGAATAGGCGCGGCAACTGCGGTTGGAATGCATCACGAAGCCGTCGAGATGGAATTTCTCCGCCATCTCGAGGAGCTCGCGTTCACGGTAGTCGAGGCCGTGGTTGATGTATCCGGCGATGTAGTTCGCCGCCATCGTGCGCAGGATGTCCTTCTCGTCCTGGTAGGGCGCCTCGTAGCAGAAGCTCTTGGCATAGGTGGACACGACGAGCGCGGCCTTGTGCTCGCCGAATTTCTTGGCCAGGAACTGAATCTTGTACCAGATGGCGAGGTTGTCCCAGCCGAGCCGGTATTGCTCGCCCTCCACCGAGGCAACACCCGTGCGGATGCGCTCCTGCATCTCGGCGCGGAGCGCCTTGTAATAGTCGATGCACTCCTGGGTGCCGCGCAGCGTGACGATGGGCGCAAGGTGGATGAAGGTGTCGAAGGAGTTCATCGGCGCGGGCCGGTGCGCCAGCATGTCCTGGACCTCGCGCCAGAGCTGCAGCGCCTCCTTGGACTTGTACACGGTTTCCTCGAACCTGCCCCACTGGATCGGCTTGCCGGTGATCCGGCCCACCTGGTCCATCATTTCCTGCAACTGCGCCTTCACGTAATCCAGCGCCTCGGGCCGGTCGTCGCCGTACTGGTAGGGCGCGTCAATCATGATCAGCGGGACGTCAAAGATGCGCTGGAGTTCCTGGTACCACTTGGTCACGGTGCCGCAGATGTTGTTGCAGCAGACAAGGAAATCCGGACGGGGCGAGCCGCCGATGGGGCTCTTCTTGGCGAGGATGCTGCCGAAGTCGCTGCGGGCGTAGGAGCACAGGTCGCGCGAGTAGCCCTGGTCCTCCGCCACGGAGCACAGCGAGTCGGCCATGCGCGTGGTGCCGATCATGGCCGCGTGGTTCTCGGGATAGATCGGTGTCACGCCGGCCGCGTGCAGGATCTCCACCGGCCCGCCGCTGGTGATCCAGGCAATCTTCTGGTCCGGGTCGTGCTCGGCGATTTTCGCCTTGATGTAGTAGCGGCCCATCAGCAGCTTCATCTTGTCCGCCGTCTTGATGGGAATGCGCTTGACGCCGTTTGATTTCTTCTTGCCGCCGGACAGCTTGGCAATCTTCTGGTCCAGTTTGCGCTTGGCCAGCGTGCCGCGCAGCAGACTCATGAGCGCGATCTCTTTGAGCTTGTTCTGCACCTTCATTCCGATTCGGTTCGCCATGACTCTGATTCCTGGTTCCGGCTTGAATGCTATTTGGAAGCGTCGGCGCGCGCCAGCAGCGCGGCGCCGAGCGCGCCCATGATCTGGGGCTCGTCGGGCACCGTCAACGGAAAACCGACGGCCTTTTCAATCGCCCGCACGACCCCGGTGTTCTTCGCAACGCCGCCTGTCATGATCACGCGCGGCGCCATGCCCGCGCGCGTGGCCAGCGAGTTGACCCGCTGCGAAATGGCCAGGCACAGCCCCGCCAGAATCCGCTCCACGCTCTGCCCCTGCGCCAGCAGCGAAATGACCTCGCTCTCGGCAAAGACCGTGCAGGTCGAGGAGATCTTGGCGGGCGTGTCCGCCGTCAGCGCGCGCGGCCCCACCTCGTCCAGCGGCACCTCCAGCGTGCGCGCCATCACTTCGAGAAAGCGCCCCGTCCCGGCGGCGCACTTGTCGTTCATCTCAAACTTGCGGATCAT
>CALDSM010000461.1 GCA_937923585.1 uncultured bacterium | reverse complement strand
AAATCAGGGAGAACGACCGGCTCTTTAACCTCGGCAACCCCGAGGCGTGCAAGTTCCTGACGGACTACATGTCAGCGCGCATTGATGAATTCGGCCTGGACTGTTTCCGCCACGACGCGAACATCGCCCCGCTCGAATTCTGGCGCGCCGCCGACACCCCCGACCGGCAGGGCATCACCGAGATTCGCTGGGTCGAGGGGCTCTACGCCTTTTGGGACGGGCTTTTGCAGCGGCACCCCAATCTCATAATAGACAACTGCGCGAGCGGCGGGCGCCGCATAGACCTCGAATCGCTGCGCCGGGCCACGCCGCTCTGGCGCACCGACCATCCGCAGGACATCGCGGGCCGCCAGTGCCACACCTACGGCATCTCCCACTGGATTCCGCTCAACGCCACCGGCTGTGACGGACGCGACGTGCCCTACTCGCTGCGCAGCACCTATTCCAGCATCATGGATGTCGGCCTCTTCGCCCACGGAGACGCCGCCCAGCCGAAGGGTATTCCGACCGACTATCCCTACGACCGTGTGAAGGCGGCCCTTCAGGAATACCGCGACGTGCAGCAGTACTTCCTCGGCGACTACTATCCGCTCTCGCAATATTCGCAGGCCAGCGATGCCTGGATGGCCTGGCAGTTTGACAGGCCCGACCTGGGCGAAGGGCTCGTGCAGGCGTTTCGCCGTCCAGACAGCCTGTGCGAGAGCGCAACGCTGCCCCTGCGCGGACTGGACCCTGACGCCCGCTACACCATAAGCAACCGGGACATGCCTGAGACAACCGTGCTCACCGGAAAAGATTTGATGGAAAAGGGCATCACCGTGACGGCCCCGCAAAAGCCCGCCGCACTTGTCCTCACCTATCACCGGGAACCCTAGAGAATCACCATGCCAAACACATCCATTCCGTCATTGCGAGCGAAGCGCGGCAATGACGATGTGAGAATGAATTCCCACCGGGGGACTGGCTCCTGTTTCTGCCCACAGCCAGGGTGTGCGCCCATGCCCAGAATCGGAAACAGGTGCCTGTACCCGAGCCCGCGCAGACTGCCCCCCGCGGCTGCCTTGGCGCTGTTCATGGTGGTGCTCCTCGCAGGCTGCCAAACAACACGCATCGCCGAGAAGACGTCTGGCATCCAGTCCACGCCAGACGCCACCTTCTTCAAACACTGCGCCTTTGTCTCCGTGGACATCCAGGAGGGGACACGCCCGGTTCCCCTTACCGAGGACCAGGTGCCGGCGCAATGGAAGAAGATGGGATTCACTGCGGCGGATGTCAATGCCGCGAACGACTTCGCATGGAACGCGGCGCTGCCCAACGCGGTAAAGGTCACCGAAGCCTGCCGCAAACGCGGCCTGCCTCTGATCTTCATCCATTGGGGATACACCTTTGAGGACGGAATGGATCTTGACCCCGACATCCGCAAGGCCATGCTGGCAGAACACGGGGCGGATTACACCAAGTGGAGCGGATACATCGGTCAACCGGGCTCGGAGGTGGCGAAGGTGCTGGGGAAAGGCGATTATGTTCTCGCCAAAACCGCGCAGGATGCCTTCCGCTCGTGCAGCATAGACTTCGTGCTGCGCAACCTCGGAGTGAAGAACATTGTATTCGTGGGCGGGCACACGGGCGCCTGTCTGGGCAAGACGGCCAAGTCCGCCAAACGCCTCGGCTACACGACACTCTGTGTCGTGGACGCCACCAACAATGCGCGTGAATCATCCCGCGCGAAGGACATTCAGCAGACCGGTTACGACTACGTGGTGACGGCAGCGGAGTTTCTGAAATTGGTCCCATAATGCGTCATGACGGACGTTCATACCCCAGATTCTCCATGTCCACGATTGCGCTGACAAGGCATGTCTTGATGCGTTCCAGTCGGCCCTCGTCCCGGCATTGTCCCTCCAGGGACGGCAGCCGGTTTAGAACTGCGGTGAGTCCCTTCCAATACAAGCCACGGCCTTTCGGTGTCAGCCATTGCTCCAGATACATGCTCTTCTGCGGCGACTCGGCGAAAAGTGTCTCGACATGGAACTCTCCCGGCCGGTGCGGATCCTGCTTCGCCGTGTCCGCCCAATTGTCAAAGAAGGCGTCCTCCGCCATGGTGAACACTTCCGCAACGGCCCGCCGCGTGTCCGCATTCTTGGGACGATAGTAGAGGTCAACGGCATCTTCGAGCGCATCCTGCACGTCGCGACGGGGATTGCACAGCAACCGGCCGGCAACGGCGGTGTTTATCTCCACCGCCGGGTTGATCATCGGGCCCTGATAGATCATGCTGCCGCGCGCCCCGTCCTCATAATGCTCCCGGATGCCCGCGCCTGTGCGCTTCGGATAGGGCAGGAAATACGACAGCCGGTTGCGCCGGGCATTGTGATACACCCAGGTTCCGCCGGAGGTGCCGTAGTCGCATTGCAGGCGCGAGATAAACGCCTTGCGCCGTTCGGGTGCAACAAAGGTGCCGCGCCAGCCCTGGTCCATGAAACAGTCTATGTGGTCGCCCAGTCCCACCACCTGGTCCTCCTGCTCCGGGGTAAAGGGCCCCGCACTGCCCGGAAGCCAGTTGGACGGAATAGCGTTCACCGTCAAGTGCGGCCAGCGGCTCTTGATGTACTGGGCCGCGCGCGAATTGATCCGCACGTTGTAGCCCACCTGCCCGTCTTTGCCGGCGCATTCCGGACAAAAACAGCAGCCCAGGTCGCACGATTCCAGATGGATGCCGCCGAATGCGAGGGTGCCCAGCGCGCTGTCCAGGATCTTCTCCACGCAGCGCCACGACTCCTCCTTTGCGCCGCACAGGGCATGCGGATGGGGCTTTCCGTCCGCATCCACGCCGCGAATGGCCGGGTTGGCCTCGAGAATCTTGTCGTAGCCCCAGCTCAGCAATCCCATGCCGAACATGATGCCCATGTCGAGCCTTTCGGCGGCCTTGATGAGCCTGCGGACCATGCGCACACGGCCCTCGTCCGCAAAGGCGCTCTTGATGTCCGGGGGATAGCCGTAGGTGGCAAACAGGCCCCAGGCGTCCAGCAGTTTGAAACCCGCCTCGGCCTGCACTTTCAGCGCCCAAACAAGGCTCTCGTGCGTCACCTCATCGAACTGCGGCGCGGGCCACTGCTGCAGCGGCAGTGGTTCGTTCCGCATGTCGTTTATCCACGCGCCAAACCCGATGCGGTGCTTGTACCCGCTGTCACTACCGGAGGATCTTGGCCGTTTCTCCGAAGCATGGGCCAGTGCATCTGAGTTCTTGCCGACTGCCAACATGGCTCCCGCTGCCGCCATTTTCAATACAGTTCGCCGGTCCATTGCGTTGTCCTCCAATGGCATAACAATAGCACGCTTTGCACCGCCGCGCCATCCTTATTCCGGCAATATTCCCGGTGTACTCCGGGTTTACTTTGCCGTGCTGGAACAGTATAGTGTTGGCCCACCCATGCAAGGATTGACGTCTTATGCATCAGAATATCCGCGCGGACGATTTGTTGAAGCACGCCCTCGACCAGAATCAGCCGTCCCTGTCCGAATATGACTCCAAACGCGTGCTTGCCGCGTACGGTGTGCGGGTGGTTGAGGAAAGCGTGGCGCGCGACGCCGGCGAGGCGGCCGCCATGGCCGACGCGCAGGGTTATCCTGCGGCGGTGAAGGGGTGCGCGCCCGGCCTCGCCCACAAGTCCGACCGCGGGTTGGTGCGGCTGAACCTGGCCGACGCCGCGGCCGTCGGGGCGGCCGCCCGTGAAGTCCTGGATGCGGGCATGCCCGCCGTCCTGGTGCAGCGCATGGCTGTGGGCGGGCGCGAGATTATCGTTGGCGGCGCGCGCGACTCCGCCTTTGGCGCATATGTCATGCTGGGCATCGGCGGCACTGCGGTGGAGGCGATGGGCGATGTGTCGTTCCGCCTCTTCCCGCTGGACGACCGGGACGCGAGGGAGATGGTGCTGGAACTGCGGGGGCGGAGCCTCTTCGATGCATTCCGCGGTGAAGCCCCGGTGTCCATGCCGGCGCTGGCCGCGACGCTGCAAGCCGTGGGCCGGATTCTGCATGACCACCCCTGCGTGTCGCACATAGACATCAACCCGTTGATTATCGAAAACGGTGTTCCCGTCGCCGTGGACGCGCTCATCTCGCTTTCCGAGCAGGCGGCCGAACCGTCCCCGGTGGAGTCCCCGGTGGAAACGGTTCGCGACGACCGGTTCAAGGCGCTGTTCGAGGCGGAGAGCATCGTTATTGTCGGCGCGTCCGAGAATCCGTCGAAATGGGGCTTCCGCATCCTTTTCAACACGCTGGAAGGCGGCTACAAGGGCCGGCTCTACGGGGTCAATCCAAGGTATCCGGAACTGCTCGGCGTGCCCTGCTTTCCGAGCATTGCCGAATTGCCGGAAGCGCCGGACGTTGCGTTGATTGTGATTCCGCCGCCCGCCGTGCCCGCAGCGCTGCGCGAATGCGCCGCCAAGGAAGTGAAAGCCGTGGTGGTGATCACGGCCGGTTTCGGCGAACTGGAGGACGCCGGGGCACATTCGCTCCAGGCGGAGATCACGGGCATCGCCCGGGACACGGGGCTGCTGCTGGCGGGACCCAACTGTGCGGGGCTGGCCAGCCCCGCGCCCCACAGCCTGTTTTGCGGCATGCTCTCGCGCTACCCCGGCGCGGGCGGGCTTTCGCTTATTTCCCAAAGCGGCAACGTCGGCGGCACTGTGCTAACCTGGGCACAGCTCCACCGGGTGGGCATGGCGCGCTTCATCAGCAGTGGCAACGAGGCGGTCACCCGCACCAAGGACTATTTGGATTTCTTCGCGCGGGACCCGCGCACCACGTCCATCCTCACCTACGTCGAGGGCGTCAGCAAGGGGGGGCGCTTCTACCAGTCCCTGCGCGATGCGGCCGCCCGCAAGCCCGTGGTGCTGGTGAAAGGGGGCAGGAGCGCCGCCGGACTAAAAGCGGCCCAGTCGCATACGGGGGCATTGGCCAGCGAGACGCGCATCTTTGGAGCGGCTTGCCGGCAGGCGGGCGCCTGCGTTGTGGACGACATCTACGAGGCGATGGAGGTGGCCGCGGCATTTGTGGAGCAACCGCTGCCGAAAGGACGCCGCGTCGGCATCGTTTCGCAGGGCGGCGGATGGGGCGTCATTGCCGCGGACGCGTGCATGGAAGCCGGCCTCGAAGTGCCCGACCTGCCGGACGAAACCATTGCGGAGCTTGACGCGATCATGCCGGCCTGGTGGAGCCGCGGCAATCCTGTGGATCTTGTCGCGAGCAACGACCTCCTGCTGCTCTCCAAGGCCGTTGAGTGCGTGATCAAGAGCCCCGCCATTGACGGCGTCCTGCTGCTCGGTATCGGGTATATTACGGGCATGGCAACCCGTTACGCCGAATCAGAACGGGCAAAACAGATCGGGCTTGACAAACTTTTAACCATGGGAGCCGAAATCGAACTTCAGGGGATTCGGGAGATCGCCGGACTCGTGCAGCAATGCGGCAAACCATTGCTGGTCGCCTCAGACAGCGCACACCTGGCCCACGTGGGCGCTCCCAATGCCGCTAACGTGGAAATGGAACAGCGCGCCATCTGCGTCCTGTCGAGTCCAAACCACGTGGCCCGCGCCATGGCCCACCTCGCCCGGCGCCGCGAATACCTCCAGGGCATCCCGCGCAAATAGTTGCCCGCGCCGCTCCCGCTGCGGGCGATGACGTGTTGGCTGTGCATTCCGACGAACCTGTCCTCGGAATTCAGGCGGTCCCGGCCGGCACCTATCTGGCGCCCGCCCGCCATCCCAGCAGCAGGAAGGAGAGGCTTGTTGCGCCAAGAAGCAGGAGGTTGGGAACCCCGCTTCCATTGGCACCGCCCACGCAGTTCAGCAGGCCCCCATCATCCGGGGCTTCACCCTCGTTCTGGACTTCTCCTTCGCCCTCCGCGGCAATTTCACCCTCGCTCTGGACTTCACCCTCGTTTTGAACTTCCCCTTCCCCCTCCACGGTGATTTCGCCCTCGTTTTGGACCTCTCCCTCACCCTCTGTGGCGACCTCACCCTCTACGGGGTCTTCTCCCTCGTATTCCCCTTCCCCAGGCTGCAGGACGGTCAGTTCGGCCGGCCCGGACACGACCTGTTCAAAGAGGTCCGTAATGGTGCAACGGTATACCCCCGCATCGGCGTCGGCGATCGCCGCCAGCGTCAATTGAGGGCTGTCGCCCCCAACCGTGCTGCCGTCTTTGACCCATTCAAAGTGCAGCGGCGCAAAACCGCCCGCAACGGCCACGGAGAACGTGTGCGCATCTCCAAGGCGCCGTCTCACGGAGCGCGGCTGTCCTGTAATCGTTATATGGTCGGCCACGGCCACCTGTGCGGTTCGCGAGGTCACGGTTTCAGAAGCATCGCTGACAACACAC
>CALDSM010000460.1 GCA_937923585.1 uncultured bacterium | reverse complement strand
GTTCAGACGTGTGCTCTTCCGATCTGTCTACAAGAACGGCGACCACCGCGCGACGATACTGGAGCGCGAACTGCGTCCGCTGGCCGAAAGCGCGGGTGCCGGCAATCTGATGGGCATCTACGATGCGATTCACGACATCATGGAGCATGAGAAGAAGATCCACATGAATCTGGACTACCCGTGCGGACTCACGTATTACCTGCTCGGACTTCCCATTGACCTGTACACGCCCATTTTCGCCGCGGCGAGGATATCGGGCTGGTGCGCGCATTACATGGAACAGCAGGCAAACAACCGGCTCTACAGGCCCCTGAGCCGCTACACGGGCCCGCCGCACCGGAACCTGGTTCCACTGGATCAGCGCGCGGACTGGCTGGAAGGCGCGGTGCCGGATTTTTCCGCCGCGGTTCACGGTTCACAGTAAGGGCGGCGACACCGGCGTGTTCCGTTCCGCCTGCGGCCGGTGATGTATAAGCTCTGTCCTCACCCCGCAGCGTTTCTGCGAATCTTTGCAAGCATCCGCATGTTCTGCGGATTGTTGATCCAAGCCTCGGCGGCTTTGAAGTCCCGGTACTGTTCTTCACGCCGCTTGAACTCCGAATGATGCACCTTGCGGCGTTTGCCGTCTTCCTTTTTGATGCCCAGAAAGGCGTGGAGCATTTCGTGAAAGACAATGCTCCGAATCACGAAACGGGGCACCTGGGGGTTGTCCAGCACCGGATGGAGGCGGATGAGATTCCGCGCATCATTGTAGCTGCCCAGGCGGAAATGACCGGAGCGTCCGCCGCCGACGGGCAGCATGACGCCCCAGGTGATCTTCGCGTTCACCGTGCCGTCGAACTCGGCGGCGTTGACCTCGGCATACAGTTCGGCAAGGTCGTAGTGTCTGCCCTTGGTGGAAATGGTCACGCGGCGGGGTTGTGCGGCGCGGAGCCGGTTGTTGTTCGCATGCATGTAGTCCCGCAGCAGGCTGTCCTTCCGGATCTTCCTGGGGTGTTTTACCCAACCCGCCAGTGCCTTGACCACTGCCGGGGGCGCGTCCACAAACATCCAGTGCAGGCTGAGCCGCGCACCGCGCCCGCCGGGTTCGTGGACCACGCGCATCAGGCAATGGGTGTTGTTGGTGACTCTGAGGAACACCGGCAAGCCGGAAAGGCGGCAGAGTTCGGCGCGAAGGGCTTCAGCCGCCGCCGGGTCAACGGACTTTGCACCCGGCACAGGCTCTTCCCGTTGCCCTTCCGCGGCAGCGAGGGGACCCAGGCACTTCTCCTCATCGTCAAGTGCGGTCGGTTCCTCAAGCCCCCCTTTGAAGCGGGGGGTAGGGGGGGCTTCAAGTCCCCCTTTGAAGGGGGATTTAGGGGGATGTGGTGCAACTTCCTTCGCCGGTTCCCCGTCTTCCCAGAATTCCAACTGCCGCGGCATGGCCATCACACGGCTCAGTCGCCGTCAAAATCCAGCGCGTGCTCCTCCGCCTTAAACTGCCGCATGTGCTCGCGCACCTGCCTGGCGGCGGGATTGTCTCCCGCGAGCAATTCCGTCAGCCAGAGCAGGCGGCGGCTGCTCTCGAGACTCATGAGGTGCTCCATCTTGCAGGCGTCGCTGATGGCCCTGTCCTTGCTTACGCCCACCACGGCCTCCAGAAAGCGTGAAAGAATGGCGAAGTTTTGCGACACCATTTCGGTGATGCGCTTGCCCTCTTCGGTGAGCAGCAGGAAGCGGTTCGGATCCTCCGCCACCCATCCGCGCTTCTTGAGCTGGGCCAGCGCCATCGAGGCCGCGCCGCGCGAAACCTCCAGCATTTCGGCCACGTCGGTCGTGCGGGCATAGCCCAGTTCGCCGCGCAGCGTGTCTATGGCCATCAGGTAATGGGCGCGCGAGTGGGAAAGGTAGTTGTGCGAGAACTCCCGCCAGCGGCTGGAATCGTTCGCATCATCGTGATCGGGGTCACCCGAAACATCCCTCAGATTCTCGCTCAAACCCGTTCTCCTTGAAAGCGCCCCTCGGTCTCCCCATCTTTGAACAACCGTAAACCCTTGCATATGATACTTAATCGTTGAATGGCTGTCAAAGCAAAATAATCCCGGGAACGGGGTTTCTTATTGCCCAAACGTTATGAATTCGAGCCGGTGATTGTCCTGCGGATGCCGCTCGGAAGGCCCGGCCGCCAGCATGGCGCCTGTGCCGGAAAGCCCCTGTTCCCGAACCCAGTCACGGGCAAACGCCTTCCAGTTCTCGGGGTAACCGTTGATTTCCACGGGGAAGACACCGTAGGAGAATGCCAGTGCCCGGCACACGCCATGGTCATGGCTGACGGCGGCCACCCAGGGCGACGGTTTGAAACGGGAAATCATTCTTGCCGTCGTGCCGGTCCGGGTCGGCACAAAGACCGCGGCGCAGGGCACCGTGTCCAGGGCGTGCTCGACCACAAACGCCATGGTTTCCGCAACAGTGTCGAGGGGCTGGCTGTTGCACAGGTCATGCAATTCCCGCAGCGTGTGGCGCGGTCTGCGCGGTTCGGTGAAGGCCGCGATTCTGGCCAGCATTTCCACCGATTCTTCGGGATACTTTCCCATCGCCGACTCGCCCGACAGCATGATGCAGTCGGTGCCGTCCAGTATGGCGTTTGCCACGTCGGTGGCCTCCGCGCGGGTGGGGAGGCGGTTGGAGACCATGGACTCCAGCATCTGTGTCGCGGTAATCACGGGCCTGCCCGCGAGTATGGCCTGCGCCATGAGACGCTTCTGCGTAATCGCCATTTCTTCGAGCGGCACCTCGACGCCGAGGTCCCCGCGCGCGATCATGACACCGTCCGCCGCCTCCAGTATTTCGGCAAAATGGTCCAGTGCTCCGGCGCGCTCAATCTTGGCAATGATGAACGGGTGCTTCCCCAGCGCCTCGGCCGCTTCGCGCACGGCGGCGATATCCGCCGCCGTTTCGACAAAGGACTGGCTTACGGCATCCACGCCGTGTTCCAGGGCAAACGCCAGGCAGGCCCGGTCATGGTCCGTAAAGGCGCTGATCCCGAGGTTGATGCCGGGAAGGTTGAGTCCCTTGTGCGAACTCAGTTCCCCGCCCGCTGTGACCCGGCACCTGACATCGTTTCCGGCCGCGTTTTCGACAACGATCTGAACGAGTCCGTCGTTGAGCGACAGCCGGTCCCCGGGCTTCACCACGCGCGGAAGCGCCTCGAAACTCATCGAAATACGCTGCGTGTTCCCAATCACCTGCTCGGAGGTGAGCGTGATGCCGTCGCCGGTGCGGAGCAGAATGGGTTCCGGCGCAATCTTCCCCAAGCGCATCTTTGGCCCCGGCAGATCGGCCATGACGGCCACCTGTCGGCCCGTGGCGCATTCCGCTGCGCGGAGGCGTTCAATCACCCCGGCATGGCCGGAGAAGTCGCCGTGCGAGAAATTCAGCCGCGCCACGTTCATGCCCGCACGGATAAGTCTCTCCAGCATTTCCGGCGAGTTCGACGCGGGACCTATGGTCGCAACGATCTTCGTTTTGTGCGATGGAATAGGCATGAACTACTGTTTCCTTACTGCCCTTTGGCCTGCAAACGGCCTCGCGTTCACAAACGTGCCGGCTGGAAATGGCAGACGGCTGGCCGCAGCGGGCACTTGTTAACGGTCTGGCGTCAGTTGCCCCGCAGAGCATAGCACGGCCCTGACGGTGAATATCCACACGCACAGGCGGGCGGTCCAGGCTTTCAAGCGGCAATTCCCCACCCCGGTTCTTTCAGGCGTGCGAACTGCTAAAAACCCTTGTCAGATCTTCCTTGCCATGATATAGTGTCGGCGTGGCCGTCTTTGGGCATTTTCGACCCGGAGCCATGCCTGACCGCCACGCTTGAGGGTTCGCAAACGGAAAACCACGGGGGTTTGCGTCATGACCACGCGCCGCATCTCTTACCACCAGCGGAACTATATGGCCGTCCTGGCATTTGCACTGTTCACAGCCGGCATGTCCTTTGCGCTAGACCCCAAGCCGCCCGCCGATCCCGCCCGATGGTCGGGCTATGTCTGGGGCACGATGCAAATCAGCAACCCGCTCCCGAAACCCGGCGATACCGTGACCGTGACGGCGACCGTTTCCAGTGGTGGTCCGGGAAATCCTCACTGGTGCTGCGGTTGGGGTGACTGGATCGGAAGCGGTACCGGCTATGTGAGCATTTCAGCCCCCCTTGAACTGCTCGACTACGCGCCCAAGGACGATCCAGGCTGGCGCAGCGCAACCGTCACGGCGCAGGGCGTGGAATGGCGCGCCGCCGGCACCGAGAAGCCGCCCCAGTATTTCAGTCCGGAGATCTACTGCCACGAATGCGGCGGCGGGGCAACCTGCGGCAGCGGCACGGTGCCGCTGGGCGCCTATCCGCTGGCCGACTTTCCCATCGGCACGGTGTTCTCCGCGACGTTCAAAGTGCCCGCAGACGGCTACATGGACTGGAGCGAAGTCACGGCCCACTTTGGCGGCAATATTTGCGCGCTGGGCTGGGGCGACGATGCCGAGGACTATATCGCCGTGGTGGACAAGGCATTGGCCTTTGTGGGTTCCCCCCAGCCTCCGACCATTCCCGCGGACGGTGCCAGCACCTCCAATATCCGGCTTCGCTGTTTTGAGAGCGGCACTGACAGCGGCATTGAGGGTGCCAATGTGGCCCTGTCCACCGACCTCGGGACGGTTCCCCCGTCGGTGGCCACCGGTGCGGACGGATATGCCGATTTTGTGCTCAAGGCGGGCTACACTGAGGGCACGGCCACTGTCACGGCCAGTCTCGGCAACGACAAAACCACCACGGTTGTGACGCTCGGTCATGCACAGACCTTTCTTCGGGCGACACCGTCGCCCGGAAGGATAGCGGCGGACGGCATGTCCACCAGCACCATCACCGGCATGCTCTGGCTGGATGATCAGCCGAAGAGCGGCGCAGAACTGACCTTCCACACGGACGCCGGAGGGTTTGTCCAAGGCGGCACCCCGCTGAATACCGTAACCGCCACGACAGACTCCTCCGGAGCGGCCACCGTCGCCTTCCAAAGCACGGACACCGAAGGCACAGCCCACATTACCGTGGATTACCCCCAGGAGGCCTTGACCGCCGAGTGCATGGTGGAGATGAAGGATTACGCGCTTGACCTGAGCGTGGAAAAGGTGCTCTATGAGACTGTTCCGGGAAAAAGTTCCGGTGATGACGCGCCTTATCTGCCCTGCAATCCGGTGCGGCCGCCGCGCGTGACCATGTTCGGCCGGACCCGCGTTCCCCTGACAATCGCATTGGCCGGTCCCGAGGTCGCCGGCAAGACTGTACAGTTAAGTTCGGCAAAACTTGCGCAGTACGGCGTGGACCATTTCAACATGCCGGCCACTGCCACGCTCGACGCCAACGGTGAGGCCGTCGTTAACATAGACTTCAAATACCTGTACGAGGTGGAGGATGCGGGCCCGCTTGCGCCTGCCTTTGCCAAGTCCGGCAAGGAGGTGGAGGACCACCCCTGGCCCCCCGTGCCCAACACCGGCATAGACATTCCCATCGTTGCCCAGTGCGAAACGGAGAAGGGAACGCTGGAACAGACCATTAATTTCCCCGTCTATAACAACTACGGTGCCATTGTGGCTGCCTATGAAACCAGCCTGCCCGACGGGCCGCTCATGCGCTTTTCGGAGATCGTGGATTTCCTTCCCGAACCTGCCAAACTGACAATTCCCCCGCTGCTGGCCCGCGACAGTTTCTTCAAGGGCGATGTCCAGAACTTGCTGGAGTCCATTGCATCGGGACTCGCCGCCGCAGGCAGCACGGGCCTGCAAAAGGCCATTCGCGGCTTTACCTGCGGTGAATACCAGGGCTATGTCCTCGAGCTGCTCGACAGTATCCGGCTCAATGTGTCCGGCAGCGGACAGACCGACTGGCTTCTCAACGGCTTCGACTACGGCCCCATCATTTGCCCGCTTGCCGACGGTCTTCCCCTTTGCCATCAGGCAACCTCCTTCTGGCCGTCCGATCTCGCACCGGGCGACACCAGCGCGCTGGTGCTCGACCCGTGGCTGCCGCAAACCGCGCGAAACGCCGAATACACCTATCCTGAATGGCTGACCCGTTTTGTTGTTGCCGGACTGGGTCTCACTGGATTTCTTGCGGGGCAGGCGCAGCCTGGTTCCACCAACCCGCTCGCCATAACCTACTACCCGAATCTCGGCAAGCCCTACCCAACAAAACTCGAAATCTACGGCAATGCGGATATCTACGATCCCGCCTCAGATGCCATCGTCCTCTACGACTGTCCCGTGCATGCGGTGATAAACGGTCCCTCCGGCACTCAGGCCGGATTCCTGCACGCCCAAGCCTCAGGCACGGACCCCTTCGTCGGAAACATCCCGGACCTCATCTACCGGGTTCGCCAACTTGCCGATGGCAGCGCCGGTTACTATTTCCAGTTGCCCCCAGCCTTTGCCGGTTCCTCGCAAATCGCCGGATATCAGCCCGGCGTGTTCAACTGCCGCATTCTGGACCCTGCCACCGGACTGTCGGCGACCTACAATGATGTCGCCCTCGCCGAGAATGAAGTTGCCACACTTCCCCTGCCGGCAAATGCCGCCACGCAGCCGCCCTCCATCACGTTCATCGGTGGCCGGCCGCCGGTCGCCCCGGAACCGGGCCAGGCATGGAAGATGGGGCCAATGGGCGAGTTTTCCGACAAGGGTGTTGCGCCCGGCGCCGTCCTTCAATACAGTGTGACGGCGGAGCGCGCGTTCACAGCATCGCTGCCGACGCAGCGGGTCGTCATTGAGGACACGCTTGATCCCCTTGTGGACAGGGCCACCTTTGCATTCACCGACGCCGGTTGGGCGGACCACACGCTGACCGTGCCGCAAGACGCGCAGGAACTGCACCTTGAAGAGCCCTTCCAGTCCGCCGACGGCCAGAAGACAAATCTGAAACTCGCGCTTGACGCAACCTTCAACGCCGCCACCGGCGCCATCGTTTGCACCTTCCAGGCACTGGATGCGTCCACCAGTCAGCCCCCGGCGGACCCCGCATTGGGCTTCCTGTATCCGGACGACATCACGGCGCGCGGTGCGTGCCGGTTGGGCTACAAAGCCACACTGAGAGGCGACGCCGCATTGGGCGCGCGATTCGGCACGGGTGCCACTGTCACGATGGACAACACTCTTGTTCTGCACGCTGCGGCGTTCCTGAACCGGGTGCAGGCCGCCCCCGCCGCGGCCGCACCGATTGCGACAAATCCCGGTCCCCAGCAGAGCAATGAAGGCACCAATGTCTCGGTCCCGCTTGTGTTCACCGACCCGGCTGCGCGCTCATTGACCTATCGCTGCCTGGGTTTGCCGCCGGGGGTTGCCTATGCGGACGGAGCGCTTACGGGACACCTGAACTACAAGACGGCCGGTCTGTACAGCACCATGATCATCGCCTCAAATGGGGCCCGCAGCACAACGATCAGTTTCCCCTGGACCGTGGGCAACGTGAACAATCCGCCGACCATGCAGGCCCGTTTCACCAGTCTGGTTTCCGTCACCGGAGAGCATCCCTATCAAACGCTGATCAATGCCTATGACATCCAGGGCGACCCGATCACCTACTCCGCGGAGAATCTGCCGCCTGAGTTGGTCATGGATCCCAAAACAAGCGCGACATCCGGCACGATAAACACTGCGGGAACCTACCAGGTTACGCTGATCGCCTCGGATGGCATGGACCCAAATTCGGCAATTATGGAATGGGTCGTGTATGACGTGCCCAGGATGGTCGAGGTGCCGCCCCAGTTTAACCGGACCGGTGACCAGGTCAATCTGCAAATCCAGCGGCTGGATCCCAATCCTCCCGGTGTCTTCGAATACCGGTTTGGGGGGCTTACGCCGACCGGAACCGCGATAGACGCGACCACCGGCCTTATCTCCGGCGTGATCCCAACCTTGAGC
>CALDSM010000459.1 GCA_937923585.1 uncultured bacterium | reverse complement strand
GGTGACGCTGACGTACAAGAAGCGCGGCGCATCCCCCGCCTACACCCCCTATGTTGCGGCCGACACCCATACCTACATCTCCCCGCTGGCCCAGGTCATCGCCGACTTTGAAGCGGACACCGTTTCCGGTACGGCGCCCCTTGCGGTGAATTTCGAGGACGCGTCCGCCTCCAATGTCGAAGACATCACCGGGTGGCTCTGGGATTTCGGCGACGGAACCACTTCCACCGAACAGGACCCATCGCACACTTATACAACGGCGGGTGACTACACGGTGAAACTCACCGTGACCACCGCACACATGCAGGCGAAGGTGACCAAGCCGAATTACGTCCATGTGGACAGCAGCGTCCCGCCGGGCGGCACCATCGTGGTCAACAACAACCGCTCCGCCACCAACAATACCCAGGTGACGCTGGCCCTGACCTGGACCGAGGGCAGCGGCGGCAAGGTGGTCCGCATGCGCTTCAGCGATGACGGCGCCCATTGGACCGCCTGGGAGCCGCTGGCCGCCACCCGCGCCCACACGCTGCCCGGCGGCGACGGACACAAGACGGTGCGCGTGCAGTATCTTGACGCGGCCAACTTCCGCTCCGCTGTGTTCAGCGATTACATTCGGCTGGACCAGACACCGCCCACCGGAACCATCGTCATCAACGGCGGGGCGCTGACCGCGCCCGACCCGCTGGTCACGCTGAACCTGACCTGGGCGGACGCGGGATCAAGCGTGTCGCGCATGCGCTTCAGCGATGACGGCGCGCATTGGACACCCTGGGAACCGCTCAACCCGGCCCCCGTCCACCTCCTGCAGCCGCCCAACGGCTATAAGACGGTCCGCGTGCAGTACCTTGACGGCGCGGGCAACTACTCGGCGGTGTACAACGACTACATCAAGCTCATGGCCCCATGAGCCTCCGCAGCCTTCGTAGGGTGCTGTGAAGTGGCGGGAAACGCCACGCAACGCACCGTCCCTGTGCTTATGTGGGGCGGGCGCGTTCCGCTTCGCCGTGGACACCCTGCTCGCCCCGATGCGGATACCCCCATGCGTCAAAGGCAAACTGCCATTCATGCCGGACCCGGGTAATGTCATCCGGCGTGAAGGCGTGGTGATTCCGTTCGTAATTCTTCTGGGCGGCCATGTGGGCCTCCATGCGCGGGCGCACCGCCTCGAAATCCGGCAGGCGAAGCGCCGCATAAACCCGACCCATTTCCTCGATGGGCCGCCTTTCCAGATCGGCGTAGGCCACCTCCACGAGGTTGTCCTGCGGAATCAGTCCGCGCGTGCCGAGATAGCGCAGCATCAGCTCCCGGTACATGTGCAGCACGATGTCCCGGATTTCCCCGTCACCCACGCGCTGCAGCCCCACCATGTCGTACACCGACCGGTGCAGTCTTTGCGTGGACCGGAACACCGCATGGGGGTCGCGGTGGATGTGGATGAACCGTGCGTCGGGAAACATCTCCAGCAGTTGCGGAATGCGCCCGGTATTGGCGGGGTTCTTGAGCAGGAGAGGCTTTCCCCCGGCGTGCAGCGTGGCCTTTCTGAGCACGTCGAGATAAACCCCTTTCCATTGCTCGACGGCTTCCGGCGGGGCGCTTTCGAACAGCACGAACCGGTGGAAGAGTTCGCGCATGCGCCTGGGGAAGTACCAGCCCACGTACAGCGAGCACTCGCCCAGGTTGCAGGTTGCATATTCCTCCTCCTGCGGAAGGTCAAGCGCCAGTTCCATGTTGTCCATGGGCCGCTTGCCGGGCACGAGACGGCGCATCACCGGGCCGAGCAGACTCCGCGCCGAAAGGAACGAGGCGGGCAGAAGCGTTTGAAACAGGGAGACCGATCCGAAGTTGGGATCATGGTTCATCAGGTAGTGCAGCAGGGTCGTGCCCGTACGCCAGTGCCCGAGAATGAACACCGGCGAGGGGTGTATCCGCGTCCCGCGCACCAGCCGTCCATATCGAAGGCGCTCCGCAAGGCGCAGCGGGGCCGACAACGGACTGGCCGCGGTGATGACGGCGCCGCGCAGCCGGCTGCCCCGGTCCACGCCCCCGCTCGCGCGCAGGAGCCGAAACCAGTGTCTGGACGAATTCATCGCAAGCGGATGGAGCCGGAGGTCCAGTCCGCGCATTTCGGAGTCACCTGACTGCATGGCCAGCCATCTGTCTGCCGGACCGCCGGCGTTGCACCTTCGGCTGCGCGCGGGAGTCGCAACGCGCCCGGAGGGTAGGATAGACACGGCGGGGAGGGGTGTCAAGGCGCGGCGGTTCAGGCGCGACGGGTTGGGCGCATCATCCAACGCCGTCTCTCAGATGATTTCGCAAATGGCGTCCCTGTGGCGCTCAATCAATGCGCGTTCGTCCGGCCAGAACATGTCGGGCAGGGCTTCCAGTGGAAACCAGTCCATACCGGGATGATTCTTCAAATCCCGAATGATCCCCCGGACCTGCCCGGTCTCGTAAAGCCCATAGTGGATGACGGACCAGAACCTGCGCTCCGATTCGAGCCGTTCCAGCACTTCCAGGTCTCCGCGCTTGGTGAGTGCGGTCAGGCCGGCCTCCTCCTCGATCTCGCGCAGTGCGGCGGCGTCAAGATCTTCGCCCGGCTCGACGCCGCCCTTCGGCAGCACCCAGCCGTCAATGCCCCGCTCGCGTGACAGCGCCACCATCAGCCCCGCCGGGGTGCGCCGCACCACCACGCCGCCCGCCGTCAGGCGCTCGCGTATTCCGCAGGGCTTGCAGTACCAAGTGTGGTCAATCTTCATTCTTCCAGACCGTGAACGGTGAACGACGAAAGAACGGCACAATGTCTTCCGGCTACCCCCTGAGTTTCCCAGGAATCACGCCCAGATGATCAGTCCCATCTCGTGCTCGTTGAACAGGTCCATGTGATGCGGCATGACGCGGACGGTGAAGCCGAGCTGGCCGGTCTGGTGGCAGGGCACGGCCCCTTCAAAACGGTAAAGGCCGCCGCCCAGGTTCTTGGTGCAGTCCATGGCCTCGCGGTGTCCGCTGGGAAGCTGGCCCTTGGCGTCGGGCGCGCCGTAGAACACCTCGATGCGCACGTCGGTGGGGTGCAATTCACCCAACTGAACCTCGGCGGACACGTGCAGGCTGCTTCCCCACACGAGCCCCTCGGTCGGGCCGGATTCGACATGCGCGACACTGACCCCGCCCCATGCCTGCCGGACATGGGCCTTCCAGTCGGCCAGGCGGTAGACGGGCGCGCGCTCGTCCACGAACAGCGCCTGCCTGCGGCGGCAGCAGGGAATGTAGGCCTGGGTCGCGTACTGCTCGACCATGCGGTAGGTGTTGAACATGGGGCAGATGGTGCGGATGGCCGTCTTCACACGTGCAATCCACTCGCGGGGGAGCCCGTCGCGGCCGCGGTTGTAGAACATGGGGACGACCTCGTTCTCGAGAATCTCGTAGAGCGCGGCGCTTTCGACCATGTCCTGCTCTTCGGTGGTGTCGTACATCTCGCCCTTGCCGATGCTCCAGCCGTTCTCGCCGAGCCCCTCGGCCTCGCACCACCAGCCGTCGGGAATACTGATGTTAAGCGCGCCGTTGGCGGCGGCTTTCATGCCGCTGGTGCCGCTGGCCTCCATGGGCCTGCGCGGCGTGTTGAGCCAGCAGTCCACGCCCTGAAGCATGTAGCGGGCCACGTTAATGTCGTAGTCCTCAATAAAGAGGATGTGGTTGCGCAGTTCGGGGTCGGAGGCAAAGTGGACAATCTGGCGGATCAACTCCTTGGACTGGACGTCCTGGGGATGCGCCTTTCCGGCGATGATGAGCTGCACCGGCCGTTCCGGGTTAAGCAGTATCTTTTTGAGCCGCTCCATGTTCTTCAGGATGAGGGTGCCGCGCTTGTAGGTGGCAAAGCGGCGGGCGAAGCCGATGGTCAGGGTTTCGCTGTCGAGCAGCTCGCTGGCGCGCCGCTGTTCCGACAGCGATGCGCCCCGGTTGACGAGCTGTCGCTGCATGCGCCGCCGCGCGAAACTGACCAGGCGTTCGCGGCGGCGTTCGTGCGTGCGCCACAGTTCGGTGTCGGGCACCACGTCAATCCGCTGCCAAATGGAGCTGTCGTGGGGCGAGTTGACCCAGTCGGGGCCGATGTAGCGGTCGTACAGCGTGGCCAGGTCGCGCGATATCCAGGACCGGGTGTGCACGCCGTTGGTGACGTGGTTGATGGGAACCTCGTCCTCCGGCACGCCCTTCCACACCTGCTGCCACATGTTCCGGGCCACATGCCCGTGCAGTTCGCTGACGCCGTTGGACGCGGCGGACAGTTTGAGCGCGAGCACGGTCATGCAGAAGGGCTCGCGCCCGTCGCCGGGATTCTGGCGGCCCAGGGCGAGCAGGTCGTGGAGCGGCACGTTGAGCTGGTGGCAGAAGTCGCCGAAGTAGGCCGCAATCAGCGACGGGTCGAACATGTCGTTGCCCGCGGGCACGGGGGTGTGCGTCGTGAACAGGCTGCTGACCTTGACCACCTCCAGCGCCTGGGTGAACGTGATGTTGTCCCGCTGCATCAGTCCTTTGACGCGCTGCAGGGTCATAAACGCGGCGTGCCCCTCGTTGATGTGAAACACCGTCGGGTGCAGGCCCACGGTGTGCAGGGCGATCACCCCGCCCATGCCCAGCATGATCTCCTGCTTGATGCGCGTCTCCCGGTCACCGCCGTAAAGCTGGCCCGTGATGGTGCGGTCCGACTGGGAGTTCGCCTCATGGTCGCAGTCGAGCAGATACAGCGGCACGCGCCCCACCTGGCATTTCCACAGCCAGGCCTTCACCGTCCTGCCGGGGAAGGGCACCTCAATCTCGATTTGGCGGCCGTCGTCGCCGCGCACCTGCTGTATGGGCATGTTGTGGAAGTCGTTGCGCGGGTAGAGTTCCTGCTGCCAGCCGTCTGCGTTCAGGTACTGGCGGAAATAGCCCTCCCGGTACAGCAGCCCCACGCCCACCAGCGGCAGGCCCAGGTCGCTGGCCGCCTTGAGGTGGTCGCCGGCAAGCAGGCCGAGGCCGCCCGAATAGATGGAAATGGACTCCTGGAGCCCGAACTCGGCGGAGAAATAGGCCACCAGCAGCTCTTTCGGCGCCTGCGGGTGGCGGCTGTGCCAGTCGCCGCCCTGCATGTACTCCTGCAGCCGCGTAGCCACGCGGTCCAGGTGGGCCATAAAACTGCCGCTCTGTTCCAGTTCCGCCATGCGGCTCTGGCTGATTTCGCCGAGCAGCCGCCGCGGATTCTGGTCGGTCGTCACCCAAAGGTCGCGGTCCATCCGGAAAAACAGGTCCACGGCCTCCGGATTCCACGACCACCACACGTTGTTGGTGATGTCCATCAGCCGCGCCAGGCGCGGCGGCAACTTGGGCACCACGGTAAATTTGGTCACATGCGCCATTGTTCTGTCTCCTCGTCCGCGCTGCGGCACCGAAAGAAAGGGACCATTTTGGGCATCGGTCCGCAACCTACGGGGCGATCATACCCTTCTTTCATGCCTCCATGAAACAAAGACGCGCGCCCATATCATCCTCGATGCCCGCAAAACGCGGTGTCCAGAAGATGGAATCCCACCAGGCGGTTGGTTCTGCCCGCATGCCGGCGAAGGCCGCGCTCCCGCGAAAAGCCATTCCCAGGAGCAGCCGGAGGAACAATATGGCCAGGCGGGGGTATACTGTCCAAAAGTGAATATGCGCCCGCCGCGGCTCGTTAGTCTCCATGAAGACAGCCGCAGGCAGAAAGAAGTGTGAGGCATGTTTACGCAGGAAACGGCACCTGTGGAAGGTTTGGACCGGAGTTCGAAGCTGGCGGCGCTGGTCCGCCTGCTCGACGACGCATCTCCGGTGGTGCGCGGGGCGATCACTTTAGAACTGTCCTCCTACGGGCCGGGATTGGAGACCGACCTGCGGAACCTGGCCAACCAGCCCGATGAAACGGGATGGAGACTTCTCACTGAAATCACGGCCCCCGTGTACCGGCGCAGGCTGCGCCTTGCCTGGCCGTACTGGATGAACCTGCCGGAGGACGGCGCGCGCCTCGAACGGGCGCTGACGCGGCTGGCCGAGTTCCAGAACGGCCCCCGCTGGCGTCCGCCGCTCGGCCAATCGCTCGATCTGCTTGCCGGCGAGTATCTGGGCCGGGAAGGGGTAAAGTCGCCGGAGGGTCTGGCCCGCTTCCTCTTTCACGAAAAGGAAATGCAGTGCGTCAGGAACGGTCCGCCTCTGTCCGGCCACAGTAACCTTGCCGAGGTCATCGAATCGGGCCGGGGGTTGCCGGTCAGCCTGGTCTGCATCTATATCCTCGTCGGCGCGCGTGCCGGACTCGACATTCAGGCCTGCAACTGGCCCCGCCACTTCCTCGCCCGCTACCGCGACGGTTCGGGATTGTTCATCGTTGACCCCGCCAACGGGGGAGCGGTAACCGACGCCGAGACTTTCCTGAGCATGCAGGGAACCTCGCGCGAGGCCGCCGAGGCCGTGCTCTCCTTCGAGGTGGACGCCGCCACCATCGTTGCCCGCATACTGGGCAATCTGGTCCGCGCCTACCGCAGCGAGAACGACGAAGAAGGCTGCCTGCTCGCGGTGGATCTGTTGCGCGACATTGAGTCGCGGATGCGCGACGGCGCGCCCTGCTAATTCTGCGAAACCCTTCCTCCCGACGCAGGGTCCAATCTCCCGGAATGCACTGTCATCCAGGGAGAAACTCCGCTTATGCTGCCTGCAATGATGCGTGTGACGGGTGCGATTGGACTCGTCCTGCTGGCCCTGTTGGCTTCGGCCCTGGCTTATGCGGCATGGGCCGCGTCCCACAACGGCTACGTCGGCGTGGGCACGAACTTCACCCAAAGCCCGTTGCGAAAGAACCCGCCCGCGCGTCTGGCCGCCCCGGTCACGCTCAGGATGGCCACCTTTAATGTTCAGGCGCTGTGGCTGGTCGGCCAGAACCGTCCCGCGCGCATGCGCGCCATTGCCGAATATCTCGGCCCGCTGGACCCGGACATCGTCGGCTTCCAGGAGTGCTTTGTGCCCGCCGACCGGGAACTGCTCATCAGCGGACTGAAGAGGCACACCCGGCTCCAGCACCACCAATACTACCCCAGCGGCCATGCGGGCAGCGGCGTGCTCATCAGCAGCGCCCATCCGATTCAGGAGGCGTGGTTCCACCGGTATCAGGCCATCGCCCCGGCATGGAAGGTCTGGGAGGGGGACGGCATGGCCGGCAAGGGTGTGGGGCTGGCCCGCATCGAACTGCCAAACGGGGCCGGGTTTGTGGATTTCTTCAACACCCACGCCCAGGCGGGGTACGGCAACCCCGACTACAAGATTGTCCGAAAGGCGGAAATGGCGGAGGCCGCTGAATTCGTCAACGCGGCCCGATGCGGCACCGTCCCGGCCTTCCTGACGGGCGATTTGAACTGCCGCCCGGCCGAGCCCGAGCACGCAACCCTGGTGCAGGGGGCAAACCTGGAACGGGTCATGAACGTGGCAAGTTCCATTGACCACATCTATGCCGCCCGCGATCCCCGCTACCAGTTCAACGTGATCGAGTCCCGTGAAATCCCCAAAATTGTCCAGCGCGACGGCAAACCTTTTGAGTTGAGCGACCACAACGGCTATTTCACCGTGGTCCGGGTCACGCCTGTGACTTGATGGAAATCGGTCGTTCAGTCCTTGTGAATCCCATCGTTGCTCTTGCCGTCGTTCCCGCAAAAACGGGAATGCAAGAGTCGTGCATGCACCCCGGGTTGTGGTGGAACTGGATTTCCGCTTTCGCGGGAATGACGGTGATGCGATTCAATCCTGCAGGTCTCGGGCGTTTCGCGATAAATGGAGTTTCTGGGATGGCCTCTAGTGTAGTGAATCGCAATTGATGCCACTCAAACAGACAAAGAAGACCAAGCGAAAAACGGGGACTGACTCGCCTTTCGGCAGTTTGAAAG
>CALDSM010000458.1 GCA_937923585.1 uncultured bacterium | reverse complement strand
CAGCGCGGCGGCCATGTCCGGCTCGGAAACGTCGCTGCCCTGCGCCTGAATGTCTATGTAGAAAGTTTCTCCCACGACCGCACGGTCGGCGGACAATGAGGCCGAAACCGGGCTTTGCGCGAACGCAAACCCGGAAACAAGGAGAATGGCGGCAAACACGACGCTGCGCATCACCACCAGTCTCCCTTGAAGTCTATGCGGTCCCTCTTGTTGCGCACTTCTTCCTGTTCCTTGCGGTCTATGTTCTCCAGTGACTGAAGAATGGATTCCAGGCTGCCGTTGTCCTTCTTTTCTGCCTCGTCTTTCTTTTCTTCGTCCTTCTGCTCAGGCTGTGTTTCCTGTTGTTTAGCCTGCTGGGCTTCCTTCTTCTCCTTGTCCTCCTCCTTCTTCTTCTCTTCGTCCTTCTTCTCGTCCTGCTGCTTGTCCTGGTCTTGGTCCTTGGACTGTTCGCTCTGATCCTGTTGCTGCTGCTGGTCCTTCTGATCCTGGTCCTGGTCGCTCTTGCCGCCCTGCGACTGCTGATCACCGGGCACATTCACCAGCGCGATGACCAGTTCTCCCGGAGAGAGCGGCATGCCGTGCATCAGCAGGGCATCGCCAGGTTTGGCGGAAGCGCTCGTCTTGAGTGCCGAGAGGGTCTTTCCATCATCCTGCATGAAATCCACATGAATGTCCAGTTGCGCGGCGCCCTGCGGGTCGTTTCCCTTGGGCTCAACGACCAGTGTGTAGGCGGCGTTAATGGGAAACTGTGTGGCTGAACCGTCGGGCACTTCCCGCTCGTCAATGGAAATCTTCTGGTATTCGGCGTAGGGCAGTTTCTTAAGCGCGCTTTCGATGGGTTTCAAATCGGGATCCAGGGCGGCGCCGGTGTTTGCCGTCTTCTGCCCCAGGAGTGCGTACATCTTGAATTTGAGCACGCTCTGTTGCGCCGCGTTGCCGTCCGGCGCCGGGGGAAGGGCCAGCGGGCCGCCGGGCGGCCCCTGAATGACGGGCGGCGTGGGAGAGTTTTGGCCGGGATCTTGGGCGGCGGATGGGAGGGCCGTGAAAACACAGGCTGCAAGAACGACGCAGATCGAGAAGGCCCGCAACGCGTTCATGGCTTGGCCTCCCCTTTTTCGGGAATTACCAACTGCAGTTGGTTGTCTTCGGCCTTGACCTGTGCCTTCGGTATCTCCGTGCTTGCCCCTTGGAAGTAGACCATCGGTTGTTTCTTGTCTTCCGGCGGCTGTTTCTGGTCATCCTGCTTGTCTTGCTGTTGCTGCGGATTCTGGAGGAGCTTCTTGAGTTCCAGACGGACGTGGTCGAGATTCTGCTGTGCTCCGCCGTGTCCCGGATGTTCGCGCAGGAACTGTTCGTAGCCCGCTATGGCGCCGCGCAGGGCTTTGACGGCATCGTCGTATTTCTGGTCCGGAGGAACCAGCAGTGCGCTGCGTGCGGCGGCGTTGAGCCGGGCAAATTCGGATTCGAGGGCGATCCTGGGGTCTTTCATGCCGGTTACGCGGGTGAATGCGGTTTCGGCCTCTTTGTAAGCGGCGGAGGCTTCCTCCTTGGCGCCAAGCTGTTCCTGGTGTCCGGCACGCGCATAGAGGGCTTTGCCGATGCCGTAGGCGACAATCGCCGAGTCGGGGTGGTCCACCTGGAGTTCACGGAAGCCCTCGATGGCCTTGTCATAATTGCCGCTCTTCAAGTTGTCCAGGGCAATGGAAAGGGACTCGGAGAAGGACATGCGCGCGGCCGCGGAACCGGAGACGAAGAGCGCGAGCATCACGATGGGAAGCAGTGCCTTACGCATGGTGAACGCCCTCCCTGCGCAAACGATAAGAACGGATCCAAGGCATCAGCACCACCCAGAAACCCTCGGCCATGAAGCAGAAGACGGCTGCCCCGAGCGGCCAGCGGTAGCGGTTGATGAGGTTGTAGCGCATCTTGTCGGACACGGCGCGGGACTGCACCTGTTCCAGTTCCTCGCGGACGAATTTGACATCGGAATCATCGGGCGAGATGCGGGCGTAGGCGCCACCGGAATCGGTGGCCAGTTTCTTCAGGTTGTCCTCGTCCAGGCGGCTGACGTGGGTCTTCTGGTCCTCGGACAGGCGTGCGTAGCGCTGCATCCATTTGGGGAACGTGACAGTGGCGCCCTTCGGGTCGCCGATGCCGAGCACGTATATGGTTGCGTAGTCCCGCATCTTTGCGGCCTCGGCCAGGCTGTCGCCGGCGGTCTGCTCGCCGTCCGTCACGAGAATGATGACGCGCGAGGTGCGGCCCTCCCCGCCGGACTTCTTCTCGTCCTCGTCGAACACGCGCCGTGCCTCGCGCAGGGCGGACGTGATGTCGGTGCCCTCAATGCTGAGCGTGTCGGTGGAAATGGAGGCGAGCGCGGCGCGGTAGTAGTTCAGGTCGAGCGTGAGCGGAACCTCCGTGGCGGCTTCACCGGCAAAGGCGATGAGGCCGAAACGGTCCCCGGGGCACAGGTCGAGCAGGGACTGTATTTTCTGGCGCGCGCGTTCAAGGCGCGTGGGCAGCGGGTTCTGCGCGTTCATGCTTTCGGAGGTGTCCAGCAGAATCATGATGTCGCGGCTTTCGCGCGCCACACTCACCCAGGAACGGCCCCAGCGCGGCTGGGCAAAGGTGAGCATGAGCGCCACAAGTCCGAGCACGGTGAGCCACGCCAGCGGACGGCGGATGCGCTCATCGTAGCCTTCGAGCAGGCGCGGGGCGAGCGAGGCGTCAACCAGCGCGGCGAGTCGGGCGCGGCGCCGCCGGTCGGACCAGCGCAGCCCGAGGATGGCAAGGGTCAGCACGGCGATGGAAACCGCCGCCCAGACAGGGGCCTGCGCCGGGGAGAATACGAACTGGATGTTCATGGCACCACCTCGAACGCGGACCTGCGCGCGGCGATGGACGCCAGGGTCAGCAGTGCGCCGAGGACCAGGTAGGGCATGAACGCCTCTTTGAACTCATAGTAGTCGCCCAGGTCAATCTCCGTGGTTTCGAGCGAGTTGATTTCCGTGTAGGCGCTCATGAGCGCATCGGTGTCCGTGGCGAGGTAGTAGCGGCCGCCG
>CALDSM010000457.1 GCA_937923585.1 uncultured bacterium | reverse complement strand
CTTTCAAACTGCCGAAAGGCGAGTCAGTCCCCGTTTTTCGCTTGGTCTTCTGTGTTTGTTGATGTGGCGTCAAATGTGACTTGGCACACTAACTCCCGCCGGGGAACAGAATCGTGCAGGGCGCATACGCCTTGAGGCGCACCACCACCATTCTCCCGGAAACATGCACGGCATCCTCCAGCGCCTGCCCACGCAGATCAACACAACGCGCGCCTTCCGTCTTGAAACCTTCCGGCAGAGTGACCGCGCAGTCACCGGTCACACCTGCCTGTTCCCACAGGCGCAACAGGCGGCCTTCGCCGTCGGGGTTGCCGCCAAACGCAGTCACCAGCACACCGGTTCGCGACAGCGAAAGGCCCGCCTGGCGCGGCTTCAGTGTGCCCGCATCCCCGTCCGCCACGCCCACCCAGCAGGGAACACGCGTGTTCCATCCGGGCGTGAACAATGCCTCTGCATCTTCGGCGCTGTCCGCGGCCCACAATCGCACACGGGATGTCCATGAACCCTCTATCCACAACGGGAAGTTCGTGGACCATTGGTTGTTGAACACGTTGACAAATACATCGGCCCTGTCCGGCACATAGTCCAGCGAGTACTGCCAGAGCCCCGGCTTGCCCAGGCTGACCAGCGGCGAGTCCATCGGGCAAATCCCGACGGTGCCGCCGCCCCCGGTCACGGTCATCGCCGAGTTCAGACAAAACACATGCCTGTTGCTGCCCGGTATGACGTCTTTTGCGGGGTCAATCACGGAACCCGTTCGACCCAGCCGGAAGGCGGGCGATTCCGCGTTGACCGGCAGGCATATCCAACCCGCTTCGGGCCATGGATCACCGGTCTTGTTCTCCACGGACCAGGCCAGTTCCACGAAGGGGAGGTTTCGATACAAACGCACGGTAAGCGTAACCGCATCCGTCAGAATCCCGGAAGGCGCCGCCGTAAGCGTGGCGGAGGCCATGACCGCATCAACGTCATAGGATATGGAATATTCCTTGGGTGATGCGGACTGATAGGCGCCTTCAGGGAGGCCAACCTTGTCAAAGTCGTTCTTGGCCCATTCCATGTCGGGCCGGATGCTGTACTTCTCCAGATAGTCCCTGGTCTGTTTCCGGTCGAAACGCTCATAGAAGTACTGTCCAAGCAGCAGGGGAGAGGACTGGTTCACCAGTTCGCGGCCTGTGCGCTGTTCGACCACGGACCGGACTCCGCCGCGTGCCGGGTCGAGCGTTACCTTGAGGAGACCATTGTCGAGAATGCCCTGGCTGGGGTCGGCAACCAACGCTTTGTCGCCGCCTTCCGCCTTCGCGGGGACATAGGTCTTGTAGCCCATGGGCGGAAGCGCGCGCGCCACAAAACGGTGCGTGTTGCCTGTGTGTTTCACAGGTTCTATCCGGTTTGAACCGCTTTCCTGCAGCGCGGCGGCAGTGAATTCCGGCTGCTCCCATTCCACGACCGCGTCACGGCTCCAGGGCAGGGGGTTGTACACGACGATGCGTTGCCCGGAAACGGAGACAGCCCGGGCCAGTGCCGCCATATGCTCCCGCTTTGAGGGCTCAATGGACGCCATTACGTTGCGGCTGTAGGCGCGGTGATCCTCAAAGGAGGACTCAAATTCCTTGTACACCGCCTCCGCGCGCGCCCTCTTCCATTCATCGCCGTAGCGGAAGGGGCCGGGTTTGGTTCCATTCGATCCCCAGGTGTGCTCGCCATAGAGCAGGCTGTTTTCATAGGCGCGGGACAGTGCGCCGTCCACGGATTCGGGCGTCATCTCCCAGCACCGCATCAGGGTGTCCAGCCGTTCCAGTGCGCCGATCTGCGGCCGTGCCCGGCGGGCCAGCGCAGTTTCTATGGGCATGGATTCCAGGCCGTGAATCCACGTGTCCGGCATGTCGCCGCGCACCACGGGCAGGTCGGGATGTTCGGCCAGAATGGCCTCCGCAAAATCAGACAATTTGCCGAAATGAACCTTCACGCCGGGCAGTTTCGCGGCGGCCTCCTCTTGCAGTCTTTTTGCCTCCTCCAGCGTCTGCGGGCCGTGATTGTCGCCGGTCATCAGCATGGCCAGCCAGGTCTTGTGCGGCCAGTCCTTGGGCGGGACCAGATCGGTGCCGTAGTTGCCGGCGGAATAGAAGGTGAGCAGCCGCGAACCGTCCGGGCCTTCCCACCAGAACAGCATGGGCACTTGGGGACTCGATGATGCTCCATTGCAGCCGATGTGCAGAAACTTCACCCCTGCCTGTGTCAGCAGCGTGGGCAGTATCCAGGCGTGGCTGGGCACGTCCGTCATTTTCGCATCCGTCGGCAGGGCCTGTCCCAACTGGCGCGACAGGTTCGACGAGTACGTAAGCCCGCGGACCAGTTCCTCCAAATCCAAGGATTCGGTGTGCATGGTGAACGGCAGCGCATGCCATGCGATGCGTCCGGAGCGCATGGCCTCCAGAATGCGCTCACGACGCTCGGGTGTTTGTTCGGGGCCGATGATCTGTGTCAGCGGCCAACCCGGCAGCGTCCATGCAAACTGAAATTCCTTCGGCAGCGACGCCGTTTCATCCATCACCTGCAGCGCGCTGTCCATCATCTTCGTCCGGTACCGGTTCAGCACCTCCGCCACCCGGGCCGTGTAGCCGATGTCAAAGTGCGTCTTGGAAACGACGACCACCTCGTTCACCGACGCACCGTGCGCCAGCCCGGTCGCAAGCGCCACCCAGCCGGCGGCAAGCACCCCCATCAGACACCAACGCCCATTTGTCATGCCCATGTGTATGCGGTCTTTCTTCTTCATGGTGCGGTCATTCGTTCAAGCCTCGCACGGCCGACTCTCCAACAAAATACCCCAGCGCCCCTCCTGATGCAATTCTCATCCCTTTCGCATACCCCCGGCCCTCTGCTAAACTTTGCGCGTCGCATGCACGGGCCGTTTCAGAAAGAAAGAAGCATCCATGAACCATCCCGAACGCTTCCGCGCGGTAATGAATTTTGAACCGGTTGACCGGCTCCCGATCATAGAGTGGGCCATGTGGTGGGATCTCACCATTGAGCGCTGGAAACAGGAGGGGCTTCCAACCGAACTCAACGGTGTCTTTGAAATCGCCGAATATTTCGGTTTGGACCCCTACAAGCAGTTTTGGTTCTCCACCACGGAGCAGACCATTGACGCGGAACAGCATCATGTCGAGGGCGGCGTCTCCACGATGGACGACTACCTTGCCCTTCGCCCGCGCCTGTTTCCCGATCATGGCCCCGCCATCGAATCCATGCGCCCATGGTCCGCGCGCCAGGCCAACGGCGACGCGGTGGTGTGGATCACCATCGAGGGATTCTTCTGGTTCCCCCGCACGCTGCTCGGCATGGAGCGCCACATGTGCGCCTTCTGCGAGGACCCCGAACTCATCCACACCATCAACGACGACCTGACACAGTTCAATCTGGACATTCTTCACCGCGTTTCCAAGGCCTGCGTGCCCACGTTCATCACCTTTGCCGAGGACATGTCCTACAATCACGGCTCCATGATCTCCAAGGCCCATTTTGAAGAGTTCATGGCCCCATACTACCGCCAAATCATTCCTGTCCTAAAGGATCTCAATGTCATCCCCATTGTGGACACCGACGGTGATGTAACGGAGCTGGCCCCCTGGATGCTCCATGAAGGCGTGCTGGGGATTCTTCCGCTGGAACGGCAGGCCGGTGTGGACGGCATGAAACTCCGCCGACAGTACCCGGACCTGAGGATGATTGGTCATTACGACAAGATGGTCATGGCGAACGGGAAAGCGGCCATGCGGGCCGAATTTGAACGCCTGCTGCCCCTCATGAAGACCGGCGGTGTCATTCCCAGCGTGGACCACCAGACCCCGCCCCACGTCTCCCTGGACCAGTACCGCGACTACCTCGAATTGCTCCGTGAATACGCCGTGGCTGGCGCGCGGTAAGACTTGAATTGTCCGGTGTCTATGGACAGCGGGGTGTTCAGTAATGAAGAAGTCAGAGAACAGAGGTTGGACCAGCGATTGGTGGGAAGTGGGTGTGCTGTTTTGTCTGATTGGGACGGCAGGCAGTATTGTGATGCCTCTGGCCGCGCTGGCAAGGGACGTTTACGAAGGGGCGCCCAAATCGCTAGGTCATTATCTCATGGGTATATTGGTGCTTCCCGTACCGTGGGTGCTCTGCTTCATAATGTGCGTCTTGTGGGGGCGCAAGAAAAGGCGGTGAACCTCTCAACTCGTTCCCCAAATACACCGCATTGCGGGCGTTGCTGGGTTTTTTGCGGCTTTGTCTTCGGCCCCAGAGGGGCCAGACATTAGTAGCCACGGGTGGAGCGAAGCGGAACCCGTGGTTGGCAG
>CALDSM010000456.1 GCA_937923585.1 uncultured bacterium | reverse complement strand
GCCGGCATCCCTGCCGGCTGTCTTGGATCACAAACACAGCCGGCAGGGATGCCGGCGCTCCCAGTGGGAATGCTTCACTATCGCATCACCGCCTGCAGGCCCATCTGGACAAGGTTCACGTTGCACACCAACTGCACGCCGAAGATCAGTGTCAGTACGAGCACCACCCAGTTGAACGCCGACTCGGACACGTGGTCGTGCATCCATTTGCCGGTGAACGAGCCGATCGGCACGAGCGGCGAGAGCACCACCGCGAACAAAATCACCTTCCAGCTGATCAGGCCCACCGCGCAGTAGAAGGGGAACTTGGTGCCGTTGATCAGCGCAAAGGTCCAGGCCACGGTGCCGGTGAACAGGGTCTTGCCAAGATCCTGCGAAAACATGAAAAGGCTCACAATCGGCCCGGCCGCGTGGATAAGCGTCGAGGTGAACCCCGCCGCAACGCCGCAGACCACGCCCACCCCCGTCCCCGCCTTGTGCCGCGACACCCATTCCATGGACATTTCCTTGGCAAGAATGTACAGCGCGAAGACGACGGCGAGAACGCCCGTCGGCACTTTGATCCACACCCCGTATTGATCCACGCCGGCCTTGCCCACCATGTGCCAGATGATCAGCGCGGGGACTGTGCCGACAAGCGAGGGGATGAAGATGATTCGGATCAGCCGCCACACCTTGTTGTGCCAGTGGTGATAAATCGCGTTCAGGTCGCAGAGAATCAGAAGCGGCAGCAGCGTGCCCGCCACCTTGTCCACCGGCATCACCATCATCAGCAACGGCAATGACAGAATGCCCGCCCCGCCGGCAAAGCCGGACTTGCTGATGCCCTGGATAATGACCGAGAAGGAGCAGAAGGCCCAGAACACCGCCGGCGGCACGCCGGGCAAAATGAAGCTGTCAAACCAGAGCATGGGGAATCCTTGTCGTTCGTCATTGCGAGCGAAGCGAAGCAATCTCGTGGAATCTTAACCCGAGGGCTGGGCGATGGTGAATACGAGATTGCTTCGCTTCGCTCGCAATGACAATGTGCGCTACTTGCCGTAGAACCAGTCCGTGCCAATGCGCGCAACGTGCAGGCCGTCGCGCTGGTGATAGCTGATGATGGCGGGGCCATCCGTGAACATGAGGCTTGGATAACCGTAGTCATCCGCGGGATCGCCCATGATGATGCGCTCGTTCTCCCACGTGGCCCCGTCGTCCCTGGAAATCACCGCAACAAACGGCGTCCGGATGCTTCGGTTCTCCTTGGGCGCGCCGCTGCACCGGAGCAGCAGCAGGTCGCCGGTCGCGGGAATCCGTTTGACATTGAGGGCGGAACTGTTCGGCGGCAGCGGAAGCGCGGGGATCATTTCGCCCTTGGACCAGGTGCGTCCCTGGTCCGTGGAAACGGACTTGGCCACCGAACCGCTGTAGGTGCGCATGAGCATGAGGACCCGGCCGTCCTTCAGTTCGACCACGTGCGGCTCCTGCGCCTCGACGGGCAGCATGTCCACGGTGTTGCCGCTCGGAGTCCAACTGTACCCGTTGTCGTCGGAGTAAACGGTGAGACTCACATAGCCCGCGTGGCCGTCGGCCGAGGCAACCTTCTCCTTTTCGATGGGTGCGATGATTCGGCCCGTCGAGAGCTGAATGAACTTGTCGTTGTGGACGATGTTGTAGCCGGGACAGGGGGCCACAATAAGCTGATCGCCCCAGGTTTTGCCGTCGTCGTCCGAACGCCGGTAGTAATTATGTCCGAACAGCGGGTCGGCGCCGGACCCGTAAATGTAGGACAGCAGCAGTTGCCCGTTGGCCAGCCGCAGCAGGCTGGGATGGCAGTAGACGTCCTTCGCCGCCGGTTTGGGTTTGGGAATGAGGCACGTCTCCTCGCTCCAAGTCTTTCCTTTGTCGGAGGAATACCGCGCGGCGATGGCGCCCATTCCCTGACCTTCGGCGTTGTACTGCTGATAGGCCATGAGCAGCCGCCCGTCCGTCAATTCGACGATGCTGCCCGGCATGCTGCGGTATCCGTGGGTCCCCTTGGGCATCTTGACGACGTGAACGTCCTCGAAGAAGGAAGATGACCCGGGGACGTCCTGGCATACCGCCGAAAGCGCGGGAAGGAGCGCAACAAACACAACCGAGACCACCAAAGAACAAGTCGCTTTCATCAATCTTCTCCCCTTGTCGTTTCGTTGAAACAGGTTGAGACAACCGGCACAGTCTGCGCTTCACAGAGCGCATTGGAAAGACGGCCATGATTCCCGACGATGCGGACTTCTTGACGGCTTTTGGCAGGCATCATCACAAGGGTTGATCGCGGACCTCGCCGCGCGTTCCAATCATGCCAGCCAATTACATTATAGACTGACCCCGCATGCCGTGTCTTCCACGCGCAAAGCCGCCGTGCAGCCCGTCACTGAGCCATTCAGTTCCACAAAGTGTTCGGTATTGCTGCGGTCAACGGACGGAAGTCGGAAGAAAAACTCAACGCGGATGCGCAGGAGACAGATGAAGACTGCGGGGCGTTTTGTCCCGCCCTGCCCATCCTGTTTGTCCACGTCAATGGCGCTTGCGCCTTCCTCTAACGGTCCATGTCGTATTCGCCGGGCTCAATGCGCCAGCCGCCGTTCTTTGAAGGAGCCGCCTTTCGATCCCCGCCTCTTGTGACGACAGCCCTCTCCCAGCCCTTCATCTTCATGCGAAGCACGTGTTCTCTGGCGACGATTTTTGTCAGGGGCGATTCGGGCGTGCCGGTCAAGTCTCCGCGCAGGCGGTCCACGTCGGCATACACGGTGAGCTTGGCCGTGTTGCCGTCCATCGCCAAGAATACAGCCCCGGTGCCGTCGTAGTCGAAATAGGGGCATGAGCCGACGGAGACGATCTTCTTCGGGCTTTCGGGCAGTTCCATGGGCCGCCAGTCCGTGGGTCTTGCCTGCATGTAGCAGTCGGGCGTGCAGAGGAGCGCGGCGTTCTTGCTGAAGCTGAACGCGCCGGGCGGGCAGACCACGTCGTCGGGAGGCAGGTCCATGCGCGCGCCGCGCGGCAGATGACGGAAAAGTTCGCCGGCGATCATGTGGCTGACGGCGCGCTCGGGCGTGTGGCGCAGGTTGAGGTAGTGCTGGGGCCAGTCGGGATTCCATGCGGCCACGGCCCGCGCGTCGTACTGGAACTGGCTCGCCGCCTGCACGCCGAGTCCGCGGAACTGGCGCGCAAGCGCGGGGTAGGTGCTGATTTGGTGCAGGCTTCCGGCCGCGTCGAATTCGTAGACAAGCCGCGCCTTCTTCGCGAGGCATTGTTCCAGGTCCCAATCCTTCGTGTCAGGGATGAGGTTCTTCGTGTCATTGACCGGTGTGGGTGGCAGGCCGCCGGGATAGTTGCCGATGGTAATGGCGTCGGCGCGGCTGTCGGCGATGGCGCGGACGATGTCGGGATGGCTGGACCACCAGGTGCGGAAATAGGCTACGGGCTGTTTTGCGCCGGTGCCGCGGATGGCCGCGATCATCGTGTCCATGTATCGGCGCATGGTGTCATAGCGGAACCATGCGTACATCTCTCCCGTGCGCCAGGCCGGGTCGGGCGCGAAGCGCTCCCACGCCGCACGCGCGCCGTCGAGCCCGCGCAGGTTGCCGGCGGGGTCCTCTCCGTAGGCGTTGCCGGGGTCGCGCCTGCGCAACTGTTCCAGCGTCCAGTAGTCGGGTTCGTTGATAATCTCGAACAGCGCGAGGCAGGGTTCGTCCGCGAGGCGGTTGCCGGTGTGGGGGTTCTTGTGCGCGAGGAACTGGCGCAGATAATTGGCCTGCGCGGGCCAGCGTTCGGGCCACAGGCCCATGGACTGTTTGGGTGTCGCCACCGAGAACGCGCCGGGCTGCTGGCCGGGACTGGCCCACCACGCGATGGGCGTAAGCATGAGATAGATGCCGCGCCTGTTGCATTCGGCAACGATGCGGTCGAGCAGGTCGAGGTGATCGTTGGGCACGAGATTGCCTTCGCCGTCGGAAATCTCCCGGTCAAAGACATGGATGCGCACGATGTCAATGTTCATGCGTTCGAGGTCGTCGAAATCGTCAACGATGGCCTGTTTGTGGTCAACACCCGCCTTGCGCAGGCTCTCATACTGCCCCCAGCTTTGCGTGTAGTAATTCACGCCCCAGAGCGCCGGTTCGGCGCCGTCGGGATAGCGCAGCACGCCGTTTTCCACGTGCAGCGGCTGGAGCGGTTTGGGACGCGGCCCCACCGGCCCGGCCGGCGCGCGTTCCGCTTCCTTTTGGGTGGGCATGTCAAAATAGCGCTGGGGCAGTTCGCTCTTCTCTCCGGCAAGGAGAAGCACCGGCGTGCTGTAGATGCCCCCGCCCCAGCTCTGGTTATGCACGGCCACGCACAGCGTGTTGGTCGTGCCCCACCGCACCGCCTTGTCGGGCACGGCATACGCGCGCAATTTGTCCCAGCCTGTGGTCGCGCCGATGTGCTGGCCGTTGAAACAGGTCACGTCATTGTCGTCCACCGCCGCGATATGCACGCACAGCGGCGTGCCGCCCAGGCTTTCAGGGATTTCCATCCGCACGCGCAGCCAGGTGACGCCCGGTTCATGAATGGTTTCGGGCACCTGCGCCGGTTTCCATGCGGCGTCATCGCCGGGCGGCACACCGATATCCTCATACCGCACGTCCTTGCCCGCATGGCAAGATTCCCAGGGCAGCGCGGACAGGTCCATCGCCGCAGGCAGGGGGCAGGTTGTCTCCATCTCGCCCAGCCGCGCATTGAACGTGGCCGAGGACACCTGCGGGTCCCGGTCCACATCAGCCATGTAAAGCGCCGTCGAAGCGTCTCCCCCCAGGTCGGGCGGGGACGTCACACCGGTGATGCGCGCACTGTGTACGGAGAACTCGGGCTGGATACCCGTTTCCGCGCCGGAAACCAGCACCATCACGCGGATCTTGGAGAGGTCGCTTGAAAACACCGGGTGCGCCGACAGCATGGGGGCGGCGGGCGCGGAAACGGCGGCCCAAAGCAACGCCGCAGGCAGCAGGATTCGGTGCATGGAAATCATCTCCACGGGGTCGGTGTTAGGTCAGGCAATTGTCACGCGGAACTCACCTTTCGGCGACGGTTGAGAGTAAACTCAGGCTCAGTGTGCTGAGGAACTTCGCCAAAGGATGCGGAAACCGGAACAAAAAGTATAGCGCACGGGCCGGGCAACGTGCTTGGCAGCGCAATGCCTGGTCTTTGAACAGATGTCCGATTGCGGGTTCCCAATGCGCCGGGCGTTCAAAAGGAGCTGAGGTGACACATTCCCACTGCGGTACAAGCGTTAAACTGCTGCTTCCACTGGTCATCCTGGCCTTTGCGGTGTTTTCGGAGTACTCCGGGCTCGATATCGCGATCGGGCGGTGTTTTTACGATGCCGAATCCCAATCGTGGCCTTGGAAATCAGCCTTCCTCACCGGGGGCATACTGCACAAGGGCGGGCAGAAATTCGTCATATGGACCATGGCGGCCATATTCGTCGTTCTGGTGCTTTCCTTCTTCGTGGAGCGGCTTCGGCGCTGCCGCAAAGGGGCTGCCTACCTTCTGGTTGGAAGCCTGATCAGCCCGGCAATCATTGCCCTTATCAAGGCCAGCACCCATATCTACATACCCTCTACCCTGGAGATTTTCGGGGGCGACAAGCCCTATGTCCGCCTGTTTGACGCCGCGCCGCCCGGACTGCCGGTCGGGCATGCCTTTCCCGGCGCGCACTCTTCCAGCGGATTCGCCTTTTTCACGCTGTATTTCCTGCTCTCCTTCTACAAACCGCAATACCGCCATTACGGTCTGGCGTTTGGGCTCGTGCTGGGCGCCCTGTTCTCCATCACGCAGGAGGTGCGGGGCGAGCACTTTCTGAGCCACGACCTGGTTTCCCTGGTCATCTGCTGGTACTGTGCATGGGCGGTTTTCTATTTGATGTTCCGCAAAGAAATGGGTACACGGGGAGAATCCTGCGGTTGCGTTGCCGCCGGACAGAAAGAGTCATCTCCATCCGAACCGTCGGGAGTGATGCCGTGAAGAAATTTGCCGTCGTTGGAGCGTCCGTCTGGGGAACAGCCTGGCTGATTGCCGGCGCGGTGCTGGGCGTTTACATGTACCGCCATATCAGCCATCCATTTTACTTCGTGCTGCCTTTCCTGGCGCTGGGCATCCTGGGAGTGGTGCCCGCGAGCCTGGCACTGCTGGTGATGCGTGCGCGGAGTTGGAAGGCACGGCTGGCCACGGTGGCGCTTCACGCCGCGATCATTGCCCTGGCCGTGGGCGGTCCCGCCGCGTGGCGCAATTACTATGAAACACCGCGCAACGGCGGCCCTTATCTGGTGTGGTCGGATGACCCCAAGACTTCCGTCACCGTGTGCTGGACCGCCGAAACGCCCGCGTCGGGCCGCGTGGAATACGCGGCCGGGGGCTCCGAGGAATGGAAGACCGCGGAATGCCCGGCCGCACACAACCCCAAGGTGAAGATCGCCGGCCTGCAGCCGGGTGGCAAGTACCGTTACCGCATCCCCGTACTGGGCGGACAGGAGTTCCCTTTCCAGACGGCCCCGGCCGCGCCGGAGGACTTTTCCTTCGCGGTCTACGGTGACAACCGCCATGCAGGCGGTTTCTCCTGGCATGGGTCGGTGATTAAGGCCATGCAGCGCGAGGATGCAGCGACGCCGTTCCGGTTCATCGTGAATTCGGGCGACATCGTGGAGCGCCCCGGCAAGGGGCACGGATGGCAGTGGGCCACTTTCCTCCGCGACATTACGCCGCTGGCCGCGTCGCGGCCCTATGAGGTGAGCCTGGGCAACCATGAATCGGGCGGCAAGCCCGAGCCGTTTGACGAGTATTTTGACTACGGCCACCCCGAACACTGGCGCGCCTTCGACTATGCAGGCGTGCATTTCATCATGCTGTCCACCGAGGACGACCTGAAACCGGGCAGCCCGCAGTTCTCCTGGCTGGAACAGACACTCGCCACCCCTCCCACGGACACACGGTTCACCGTGGTCACCCTGCACAAGCCGCTGCTGACCCATGACCCGCGCGGGCGGTACAACGACCCCAAGATGCGCGCCGAACTGGAGCCCCTGTTTGCCGAAAAGGGCGTGGACATCGTCTTTGCCGGCCATGTGCATGCCTATGAGCACCATCATCTGCCGGCCTTTGAGCACGTGATCACGGGCGGCGGGGGCGTGCTGCTGTGGAACAAGCCCGTGCCGGGCCCGGAAACGGTGAAGACCGAGACGGTCTGGCATTTCTGTGCCGTGGACGTGAAGGGCAAGACCATGTCGGTGCGCGCCCTGCGCACGGACGGCAGCGTGATAGACGCCTTTGAGGTGCGGAGCAGGCGGTAACCGGTGCATGGGAGTCATGGGAAATATGGAAGGGATGGGAAGGACGGGAGGGAATGTGTGTCCGGCCGAAAGGAAGGTCTGATACCGGCGTTTCTTTGACCGATCCGAGGTTGCTGTGCTACCATGCCGCCTGCCTAACCCTCTCATTTTCAAGGGTTTTCTGAGGATCTATCATGCAAGGCATCAGCGGCGGCAATCTTTCGTCTTCCGCCATGCACCAACCCAAAGGCTCGGCATGGGGGGTGTATAGGCGGTTGCTGGGCTATGCCTGGCGGTACAAGACGCGGCTGCTGACCTCGCTGACGCTGGCCGTTGTGATCGCCGTTTCCTTCGGTGCGATGCTGGTGACGGTGGGCACGGTTATCAAACTGACCTTCTACACGCCGCCCACGGCGGCCGAACTGGCCAACCCGCCGCTCGACGCACAGGGCAAATCCCTCCTCAAGGAGGACCCCGCGGAGAAAATGTGCCGGGACCTCCAGGAATACTCCGACACCCTGCGCGGCTATGTGGGCTGGGCACCGTCCGGACTGGATCTGCGGCTTCGTGAATTGGTGGCGGCCATGCGCGCGGACCGCATGCGCGCGCTGGTGATCGCCTGCGTGCTGGTCACACTGCTGGCGCTGTTCGTGGGGGTGTCAAGGTTCTTCCAGGAGTATTTCGCCGCCACCATCGGCGCGCGCGTCACGACCGACGTGGGCAAGGACATGTACGCGAACCTGATGCGCCAGTCCATGGGCTTCTTCGAGTCGCGCCCGTCGGGCGAGATCCTGGCGCGCTTCAACAACGACATGTTCATGGTGAACCGCGGGCTTGAGGGCGTGTTCGTCAAGATGATGCGCGAGCCCTTCAAGATCCTGATGCTGTTCGCGGTGGCGGTGAGCGTGGACTGGCAGCTGACCGTCGTGGGCGTGTGCGTGCTGCCCGTGGTGCTCTATGCCCTCGTGTTCATCGGCAAGAAGATGCGCAAGAGCGTGCGCCGCTCCCTGCAGAAGATCGCCTCCATGACCTCGGTGGTCAACGAGACCGTGCGCGGCATCGCGATTATCAAGGGCTACAACATGGAGCAGTACGAGATCGGCCGCGTGCGCGACGAGATTGACAAGCTGCGCAAGTTCCTCTACAAGATGGCCCGCCTGCACGCGGCGAC
>CALDSM010000455.1 GCA_937923585.1 uncultured bacterium | reverse complement strand
CCCCGGCGCGCCCCATTTCGTGTCCATTACGGCCACGGACGCGGCCGGCAACACCGCCACCAGCGACAACGGCGGTGCCTGTCACACCTTCACGTCCGGCGCCACCGACAATGCGGTGGTGGACGGCGGTTTCGAGCTGGGCAACCCGAACCCCGCCTGGACCCAGGGGTCTACGGCCTACGGTTCCGTCATCTGCAACGGGGCCAACTGCGGACTGGGCAACACGACCGGCCCCTTCGCGGGTTCCTGGTGGGCGTGGTTCGGCGGTGTCGAGGATACGGCCGAGAATGGGTACATCGCGCAGAGTATCACCATTCCCGCGGCGGCTTCCGCGGTGCTGACCTTCCAGTTGGAGATACCCGCCGTGCACGTTCCGGGCAGTCTGCGGGTGCTGATGGACGGCACCCAGTTGTTCCAAGTCACGCAGGCCGACGCCGCGGCCTATGCCGCATACAGGGAAGTGGTGGTGTCTGTCTCCGCATACGCCGACGGGACGCCGCACCTGCTCCGTTTCGAGGGCCACACCGACGGGACCGGCCTCACGGGCGTCACCAATTTCTTCGTGGACAATGTCGCCATCGCCGTGTCCAACGAGGGCGAATCGCCGGTTCAGGTGACGGTTCCCGGCGTCCAGGGCCTTGCCCAGGCAGCGGCCGCGGTCACACTGCAGATGGCGGGCCTGGTTGCGCAGGTCGCCTCGCAGCAATGCAGCGACATCTTCGCCGCGGGCCAGGCAATCAGCCAGAACCCCGCGGCCAACACGGCCGCGACCCAGGGGTCAACCGTATCGTTGGTTGTCTCCACCGGACCCTGCACGACGCCGGTGGAAGGCGAGACGGCGGAGGGCGAGGGTGAGGGAGAAGGCGAAGGCGAGGCGGCCCAGGTTGCACAAGCCCTGTACGATGCATTCGCCTCGGCCGACAGCAATCATGACGGATTCCTGAACATTGCCGAAGCCAAGGCTTTCCAGCCGGAACTGACTACCGCCGAGTTTATGAGCATAGACTACAACCGCGACGGTAAGATCACCCAGGATGAGCTGGCGGGCTATCTCAACATCAATACCGGCTGCACCTGCAACAAGTCCGGTTTCAGCCCGGGGGGATTGCAGAAACGCCTCGGCGACTTCTTCCTCGGCGGACTGAGCCTTGCCATGCTGATACTGATGGCCACCCGCCGGGCGCGGTAAACCGCGCGTCTCACGCCGTCATTGCGAGCGAAGCGCGGCAATCTCTTGCTCGCAATGGCTGCGAGCCCAGGTCGTGCTTACAGGAGATTGCCGCGCTTCGCTCGCAATGACGGATGATATCGGCACTCATGCCCAAATCTCGGCGGACCGCCCGCCGCCTTTTTTTGCCCGGGCGGCGGATCGTGGAGTACCATCCGCGGCGAAGGAGTCTTCCGATGAAAGCTGTCATCATGGCGGCGGGCAAGTCCACCCGCACCTATCCGCTCACGCTGACCCGTCCCAAGCCGCTGTTGCCGGTGCTGGGCAAGCCCGTGCTGGCCTGGCAAATCGAGGCGCTGGCGCCGCTGGTGGACGGCGTAATCCTTGTGGTCGGATACCGCCAGGAAATG
>CALDSM010000454.1 GCA_937923585.1 uncultured bacterium | reverse complement strand
GCTGCCAGACCGGAGAATGCCCCACGCCATAACGGTTGCCTGCTTAGATTAAGTGTCGCGCCTGCCCCGCATTCTTTGCCGGGGCAGGCGCTTTTTCATGGGCGCGTGTCCCATTCTTTGCCTGGGGCGCACCGGGGGCTTGGCCGACGGTCCAGCGCCATTTTCGTGTGAGAACCCCGCTGCCTCATTGTCGGTGACCACGTGATTCCCTTCGTCGGGGCAGGGATGGCGGCCCACGGCAAAGCAGACGGGGTAACGGCTTGAGATGCAACATTCATGCCGAGTCGGCATGCAGCTGACCGATCAGAATTAGCGGTTGCTCTTGATCTTTCTGAGACTTTGGTGTAACCTATGTTCCTTGGGCTAAACGGGTTACCACGATGGCTGTGTGCTTTCAAGGTCAAGAAGATCGCTGCGCAGGTACGCAAAAGGAGTGTCTCCATGAACGGCAAGTCCACTGTGTTTGGCTTACTGGTTGCTTTGCTGTGTGTTGCATCCACGGGGGGCGCGGAACTCATCCAATCGTATGATTTCACAGGCTCGGCGCAGGGCTGCCTTGTCACAGGCTCGGCGGGCTATGAGTCGAACTACATGCGCCTGACGAACACCGGCGGGGGTCTGGTAGGAACGGTCATGTTGCCGCGCCCGAACAAGGCCCTGCCAACGTATCATTTCTACGCTGACATGTACATCGGCGGTGGCGGCACTACCGGGGCTGACGGTATGTGCTTCTCCTACGGAAACATCGCTGATAACGCAAATTTTATGGAGTCGGGCTCCGGTTCCGGGTTGGAACTATGCATCCGAACGTATACGAACCGCTGGATGGAGCTTAAATATAATGGCAGCATTATCGCCTCATGGAATTATGGCTCTGGTGACGATGCTACATTCCATACAAGTTCGTGGGTTCCCATCGAAATCATAATGACGCCCGATGGGAAATGCACGATATTCCATAACCGCTATCAGCGGCTTGGTCCGGTCACGGTTCCGGGCTGGAGTCCCCAAAGCACCTGGCGGGTCGCCGTGGCCGCGCGTACGGGCGGAGCCGTGGACAATCACTATGTGGACAATATTCGGGTCACCACTTCGGAACCCTTCGTGAATTCCATCAGCCGGGCCAGCGCCAACCCCGTGGGCGGCGCCACCACCTCTGTTCAGTACACCGTCGCGCTGTCGGAGCCGGTGAACAGCCTCGACACTGCGGATTTCAACCTGACCCAGGTCAGCGGCAATCCCACGGCCGCCATTTTTTCGGTGTCTGCTGCCTCGGTGAATGCCGCGGAATACTTCGGCACGGACGGCAGTCCCGGTATCGGGGAGCTCAACGGCAATGCTACTACGAGCGAAGGCGTCCTGAAGCTGACGGAAGCGGCAAACGGTCAGACGGGTCGCTGGTATTATAACCCGGGCAAGGCGATGACGGCGTTCCACGCAGCCTATGCGCTGCGGGTCGGCGGCGGCACCAGCGCGGACGGGACTTGGTTTGCCTATGCCCCGAAGACCTATCCGAGCACCGAGGGTGACTCCGACGGCCTCTATATTATATTCGACAGTTATGACAACAGCGGGGAGACCACCCCGGACATTTCCGTCAAGTATAAGAATAATGTCTATGCCGTGGCCCGGAAAGACTTTCGCGGGGACACCTACAGAAACGTTTCGGTGACCGTGACGACCGACGGTTTGTGTACGGTCGTGTACGACGGCGCTCCGATTGTCGCCGATCTGCCGCTGTCCGGATGGGCGCCGCAGAGCAGCTGGTGGGTGGGATTTGGTGCATTTACAGGCGGCTCCAACGACCGCCATTATGTGGACAATTTTACGCTGACGGACAACACGCACACCGTCACGTTGAACAGTCTGGCCGGGACAGGACAGCTTCGCATGAACCTGAACAACGGCTCGGTGCAGGACAAGTACGGCGCGAACATCACACCGACCTCCTTCACCACGGGCGAGGCGTACGATTTCGACTACACCCCGCCGACTGCGCCGAGCGTGAACGGGACGACGCCGACGAACAACCCGCGTCCGACTTGGTCTTGGACGTCCGGCGGCGGCGGCAACGGCACGTACCGTTATCAACTGGACGGTTCAGGCTGGACGGAGACCACGAGCACATCCTTCACGCCGGGCGGCGATCTGTCGGCGGGCTCACATACACTTGCGGTTCAAGAACGGGACGCGCTGGCCAACTGGTCCGTGAGCAGTTTCTTCGACATCTTCTTGGATTTCTCACCGCCGGTGATTGACGTTTGCCCGGCGCCCCAGTCTGGACAGTGCCCGGCAACGGTTGCCAATTTCGTGCCGGGCGTGACGGCCCACGACAACAGCACCGCGCAGCAGAATCTGGTGATCACCCAGTCCCCGGCGGCCGGCACGCCGGTCGGCCTCGGCCCCCACACGGTGACCATCACGGTGAAGGACCAGTTCAACTACCAGAGCACCTGCGAGACCACCTTTACCTCGTCCGACACGGTTGCCCCGGTCATCACGCTGGGCGGCAGCCCCACGGTCACGGTCGAGTGCGGCTCTGCGTACGTTGATGCGGGCGCCTCCGCCGCTGACGCATGCGCCGGGAGTCCCGGCGTGGCGGTGGGCGGTTCGGTGAACACGGGCGCGCCCGGCGTGTACACGCTGACCTACAACGCGACCGACGGCACCAACGCGGCGGCCGAGAAGGTGCGGGTGGTGACGGTTTCCGACACGGTTGCCCCGGTCATCACGCTGACCGGCAGCGCCGCGGTGGCCGTCGAATGCGGGGACACCTACACGGACGCCGGCGCGACGGCATTGGATGTCTGTGCGGGCAGTCTGACAGCGACCACGGGCGGCTCGGTGAACACGGGCGTGCCCGGCGCGTACACGCTGACCTACAACGCGACCGACGGCACCAACGCGGCGGCCGAAGTGACGCGCGTGGTGACGGTGTCGGACACGACGGCACCGGTCATCACGACGTGCCCGCCCGACCAGACCATCGCGCTGGACAGCGCCTGCGAGGCGGTCGTGCCTGATTTCACGGCGCAGCTTGCCGCATCCGATGTGTGTGACACGAATCCGGCGGTTGTCCAGTCTCCGGCGGCCGGAACGCACGTTCTGGAGGGCGAAACGGTTGTCACGCTGACGGTGACGGACGACGCCTCCAATTTCACCACATGCACGGCCAAGCTGACCGTGTTGCGGGGTGACTGCAGCGCGACGACGGTACCCAACCTGGTCGGCCTGAGCCGGACGGCGGCCGAGGCTGCGTTGAGAAATGCCCATCTTGTGGTCGGGCGTCTGAGTTCGCATTGCGGCGACGCCGATATTCCGGGCATGGTCGTGGGCCAGGTTCCGGCGGCGTCCGACGACCCGGTTCCGAGCTACAGCGCGGTAAACCTGGTAGTGTCTCAAGGGCGCTGCCAAACGGGAGAATGCCCCGCACCATAACGGTTCGCCAAGTTTGCTGAGTGCCGCGCCTGCCCCGCAGTTTTTGCCGGGGCAGGCGCTTTTTCATAGGCGCGCGTTATGCCTTACGCCCGGTGCACCGGAACTGCAAGCCGGACAGGCTTCGAATTGAGGATTGCGAATACGAGCCGACAGGCGGGAATGGCTGCTCCAGGCTGGTTGGGAGTTGCGCTTCCTGTAAACTTCAGGCCGGCCATGGAAGAGGGTGAATGGGACGGGAACGGGGACGTTTCCCATTTCAAGAAGAATGGGGATCGGGTGTCCGTTTCCAGCACCGCCAACCGGTGCGACTTGCTGTCACGGCCCATATTGGAACACAAGCATCTTCTCGTTGGCGTTATCATAGCCCACGGCCCAGCCGTCTGCGGATGTGGCAAAGGAAACACCCACCAGGGTCCAGTTTCCACCCCCGGGCACCGGGAGGTCCGCGACGGTCCACCCGCCATCCTTGTAGTGGAGGATGATTCCGGCGTGGGCAATCAAATCGGTGCCAGCGGCCCATCCCTCGTTCACCGTCGGGAAACTGACCGCTTCCAAATACCAGTTTGCGCTCACGGCGGGCGGTGCAACGGTCTGCCACGCGCCGCCCGTGCAGTGGAGCAGCACACCGGTTCGCGTCAAGGCGGTCTCGTCCGTGGATTGGCCCACCGCCCACGCTTCCCCGCCCGGCAGCGCCGTAATGCCAAGCACTTCCCAGGGCACGGTCAGCGCGGGCAGTTGGGCGGCGGTCCATGCTCCGGCGGAGCGGCGCAGCACCGCCCCCGCGGTTCCGTCCGGGGTTGTCCTGCCGCCGACCACCCAGCCATCGTCCGCGCCCAGGAATGCCAGCCCCTGGATCGTCTCGATGTCGGGCGGCAGCACCTCGTCACTCCATACGCCGTTGGTCAGGCGTTGGAGTCCCATCGGCGTGGCCACCCACAGGTCCTGCGATCCCACCGCCGCCACCGCCGTGAGCACGTAAGAATTGGCGTTGGTGGTGCCTTCGAGAATGCCGGTGCCGGGGTCGCGCAGCGCCACCGCTCCGTATGGGGTTGCCGGTGCCTCTTTCGTCCCGTCATATCCGTCAAGCGCTTTCGACACATCCTCCCCCTCGCCTTCAAGGGAGACCTCCAGCGGCGGCACGGTGAAATCCCCGCCCACAGTCCAGCCATTGGCGGCGGAATGCCCGCTCGCGGCGTACAGTCCCCAGTTTGCGCCAAGCTCTGGCAGGGATGCCTTGCTCCAACCGGTGGACGTGCGGCGCAGCACCAATCCCGTTGTGGCGGGCGGTGTCGGCACCTCGATCTCACCCTCGAACAGGCCTTCCCCCTCAAACACGGCACGGGGTGCCGCCTTTTCCGAGCCCAATTCGATGCCAACGATCCAGCCGCCGCCCGAGGCGGGCATGTCAATGTCCATGGGTATCACGTCGCCCAGCCCTGCGGGCAGTTCCACCGTGTGCCACGACGGCGGAATCTCTGTGTATTCTGCGGTGAGGACACGGGCCTCCTCCGCGGCAATCAGCGCATCCTGCGGTTCGGGTGAGGTCCAGCCCGCAATGTCTTTGAACGTCACCGGGTGGGTTCCCGCGGACAGGCCCGGGACGGTCGCGCCGCTGTCCTGCCAATCACCACCGTCCACGCGCCATTGCGCGCCAGCCTCCACCGCCGACACGGGGTAGAGGTTCACCTGCAGCGAACCTTCTGTCTTCCTGCAACTGCACCCCGTGGCCGCAAGCAGCACAAGCGCTGCCGCCAATG
>CALDSM010000453.1 GCA_937923585.1 uncultured bacterium | reverse complement strand
GAGATCTGATCGTGACTGGAGTTCAGACGTGTGCTCTTCCGATCTAGGTGGACGAGTTCCTGCATGAGCTTGAGGGTGAGGCGTTTTTGCCGGGGTCGGGCGTTGGCGAAGTCGGCGAAGATGCGGTGCAGATGGGTGGCGTAAATGTCGAAGATACGCCGCTCGTTCATTTCGCTGTCGGTGCGGGGGTGTGCCTCGTAGGGGTAAATGCCGGTCTCCTTCCAGAAGGCGAGCAAGTCCTGGGCCTCCTCGGCCTCGCGCAGGGCAAAATGCTCGCGAAGCTGGTTTCTGGCAGCGTCGAGCATTTGGCGCACGTCGGGGCAGAGATCGCCCGCTTCAAGCAGACCCTCACGGTCGAGTACGGCGACGTGGTCGGCCTTGAGGTAGGCGGTGTAGCTGAACCCGCGGAAATGGAGCCGGGGCAGCGCGTTGAACCGCATGAATCCGTCCGCGTCGCAGAGGATGACCCCGCGCTTGCCGGGCCGGTTCCACTCGACAATGGTCAGTTCGGCATTCACCCGCTCGCCGTTCTCCATGACCATTTCTTCAAGGTCATAGTTGGAGTAGCGCGCCTCGGCGTTGGCCGGGTCTATGGGCGCGCCATCGAAGACGATGCGGGTGTCGGGGTACTGGCGCAGGTAGAGGGCGAAAATGTTGGTGATTTCCTCCTGCGCCTTGACACCGCGCAGCAGGGACACGTTGTCGTACACGTCACTGATTTCGACGACCATGCCGGGCTTCGCATCGGGGGCGGCGCGGCGGTCGTGGATGGAGAATTCACCGAGCCGGTCAGCGCGGCCTTCGATGTTGTAGGCGAAAGCGGCGTCTTCCGCGTCCGCGTAGACCGTGTTCCAGGACACGTGGTTGCCCAGGGAAAAGGCGCGGAAACGGCCCTTGCCGTATTTGCCGTGCAGCATGCGGCGGCGCTCGGCGCTGCGGCGGTTGTCGCGCTTCCAGGATCCGCCCAGGTTGCGGAAGACCAGGAACGCCTCGTCATAGTCGAGGCCGTGGCCGTTGTCGGTGACGCGGATGCGGCTGGTGCCGCCCATCTCGTTCTGATCGAAATCAACGCGGACGCTCGTGGATTCGGCATCCAGCGCGTTCCACACCAGTTCGGCCAGGGCGGTCATCGGCTTGGTGCGCGCGAGGGTCTCCAGATGATCCTCGCGCACTTCGACGGTGATGGTTTTCACGGCACAATTCTCCAGCCTTGACCCAAAAGAAACGGAACACCGGGTCACAGGATATACAGGGTAATACGTTTCAGTCCAGTCATCTCATCCTGTCCATGCCGTCCGTCCATGCTAAACCAGGGCTGGACGGGGCGCTTATGCGTCGAGCATATTCCGGATGGCGGCTTCCATTTCGGCGCGGGGGACGGTCACCTGTGTCTGGCGGCCCGCATTGCGGTAGGCCTCGCGGTCTATGATGCCCTCGCGTATGGCCTTGCCCGCGATGAGGTCTTTCACCGAAACCAGGCCGTTGGCCAGTTCGTCCTCGCCCAGAATGACGGCGACGGGAATCACGTAGCGGTCGGCGTCGGAAAGCTGGGCGCTCATGCTCTTCTTTCCGCCCAGATAGGTAAGCGTGTTGAAGCCGAGGTCGCGCAGTTCGGCGGCCAGCCGGAAGACTTCCTCGCGGGGCACTTTGCCGACGGTGGCGATGCTGACCTGGACATTGGTCTTGGGTTTCTTCACGATGCCCAGGGAGGCCAGTGCGGCGATGAGGCGGTCCACGCCGATGGACGCGCCGGTGGCGGGCACCCGCTCCTCCATGAAACGGGTGCACAACTCGTCGTAGCGACCGCCGCCGCCGACGGAGCCGAATTCGGGAGCGGCGGGCAGGCCGATTTCGTAGACCGGGCCGGTGTAGTAGTCGAGCCCGCGCGTGAGGCTGGGATCGTAGGGGGCCTCGTCTTCGGCCACGCCGAGCGCGTCAAGGTAACGGGCCAGCTCGGCCATTTCATCGAGCGCCTGGGCGCTTTGCTCGTTTCGTGGCAGTTGGGCTTCCAGCGCTTTCAGCAGTTCGGCGCGGCTTGGCGCGGACACGGCGACGAATGCCGTAATGCGGTCAATCAGGTCCGGGGACAACTGCACGCCGGCGATGGGCGCGCCGGACTCGTCCACGCGGCCCGGTCCCAGTTCAGCGCGCACGCTTTCAATGCCGACTTTTTGCAACTTGTCCATCACGCGCAGGACCTGCTTGATGGTCTCTGGCGCGGTTATCCCGTTTCCTTCCAGCAGCGCGTCCACCAGCCTGCGGTTGCTGATGCGCATCTCAAAGACGGGCCGGACGCGGGAGCCGTCCTCGGCGGTGCGCGCGCCCAGTCCCAGTGCCCGCATGGCATCGCACATGACAGCGATGATTTCGGCATCGGCCGCAAGGGTGTCCGCCCCGGCGATGTCAATGTCCAACTGGGTGAACTGGCGGAACCGGCCCGGGCCGGGCTTGTCAGCCCGGAACACGGGACCCATGGCGTAGCGGCGGAAGGGGAGTTTCATCTCCTCGCGGTACTGGCTGATGAGCCGGGCAAAGGGGACCGTGAGGTCAAAACGCAGCGCGGCAGGCTCTTCTTCGGGGGTGGAAAGCTCGAAAATCTGCTTGTTGGTGTCGCCACCGGCGGTGCCGGTGAGGATGTCCATCCGCTCAATAATGGGGGTTTCGATGGGGAGGAAGCCGTAGCGCTCGTAGACGCGGCGCACGGTTTCGATGACTGCGGCCCGGGCAATCATGTCGCCCGGGAGCAGGTCCTGAAACCCCTTGAGGGTTTGCGGTTCGATCTTCTCCATGGCCTCATTCCTTCCGGAAATGCCCGGCGCATTGGCCCCATAAAAACAAACGGAGCCCCCATCCCCGCCGGGGAGGACGCCCGTGGCGCAAATCTGAACAATGGTGCCGGGGCTGGGGGTCGAACCCAGGACCTCTGGATCCACAATCCAGCGCTCTGACCA
>CALDSM010000452.1 GCA_937923585.1 uncultured bacterium | reverse complement strand
TTGACTGCGGTGGCCATGCCGCCGCTTTCCCTGGGCACGCCAATCTCCGATTGGCCGGCTTGACACGGAAGAGCCAATCGGAGATTGGCGCGCCCAGGAAGCGCACTGCCGCCGATGCTCGGGTGCCAAACCCCGTCGAGCCAAAGCGGCGGCATGGCCACCGCAGTCAAAATCCGGACCGAAGCCAAGGCGGTGTCGCTGCCGCCGCAGTCCAAAACAACCACTGCCGTGGTCCGGAATTGATGCCGCCGCGGTCCATTGGATATTCTAGCGGCAGGGCGGGCTTATGAGTTTCAGCCGATTCATCTGGAAAAACGCATTTCGCAACAAGCGCCGGACCGGTCTGACCATCCTCAGCATCGGGTTCTCGCTGTTTCTGCTGCTGTTCCTGCTGACCTTCATGGACATGCTGCTGAACCCGGTGATCGAGGACGACTCGGCGCTGCGGCTGATGGTGGTCCGGTCCACGTCCATCGGGGACATGATGCCGATTGCCTATCTGGACAAGATTCGGCGGGTGCCCGGGGTGGCGCACGTGTCGCCGATGCAGTGGTTCAACGGGGTCTACAAGGACCCGGACTACCAGTTCGCCAATTTCGCGACGGACCCGGCGGAAATATTCAACATCTTCACCGAGCAGCACCTGGGCGCGGAGGCCAAAGCCGCCTTCGTTGCGGAACGCAAGAGCGCGGTGGCGGGGCTCGATCTGGCCAAGCGCTTCGGCTGGAAGGTGGGCGACCGGATCACGCTCACGGGGACCATCTTTCCCGTGGACCTCGAACTCGACATCGTGGGCATCTTCACCGCCGACCTGAACCAGAACATGCTGTATTTCCGCTGGGACTACCTGGACGAGGCGCTGGGCAAGCCGGGGATGGCCGGGGCCTACACCGTGAAGGCGGCGGACGCGGCCTCGGTGCCGCAGGTGGTGGAGGCCATAGACGGCATGTTCCGCAACTCGCCCGCCGAGACGAAGACCACGACGGAGAAGGCTTTCGTGCTGGGCTTTGTCGCGATGCTGGGCAACATCCAGATGATCATCGGCTCCGTCGCCGGGGTGGTGGTGTTCACCATGCTGCTCGTGGCGGTGAGCACGATGGCCATGACCGTGCGCGAACGGATGCGCGAGGTGGCCATTCTCAAGGCCATCGGCTATTCGCGGAACGCGGTAATGGCGCTGGTGATGGCCGAGGCGCTGTTCATTTCGCTGGTGGGCGCGGTCCTCGGCCTCTGCCTGGGCGAATCGCTGCGCCTGCTCGACCTGGACCGGATGACGCAGGGCTTCATCCAGAAGTACGAGCCGGGCCTGGGCACCGTTGCGTCGGTCGTGGCCGCGGGCGTGGTGATCGGGCTCGTGTCGGGATACCTCCCGGCGCGGCAGGCGGCGTCCATGAGCATCACGGCCGCGATGCGGCGGATGGAGTAGGCCGTGCTCATCCCGCTCAAATACAACACCCGCTACCTGGTGACGCGCTGGAAGAGCACGCTCACGACGGCGGTCACTTTCGGGCTGGTGGTGGCGACCTTCATCATCGTCATGTCGCTCTCGCAGGGCATCGAGCGGGCGCTGAACACGTCGGGCAACCCGCTCAACGTGATCATCATGCGCGCGGCGGCCCAGGCCGAGGGGCAAAGCGAATTGACGCTGGACCAGTACCAGATCGTGCGCAACCTGCCGGGCATCGCGCGGGGGCTGGACGGCGACCCACTGGCCGCGCCGGAAATCCTCACGCTGGTCAACAAGCCGCGCAACAACGGCAAGACCTCCAACCTCCAGGTGCGCGGCGTCCACCCGAACGCGTTCCTGCTGCGGCCCGCCGTGCAAATCGTCGAGGGCCGCATGATGCGGCCCGGCCTGCGCGAGATGGTGGTGGCGAAATCCGTGGCCGGCCGTTTCCGGGGATTTCGCCTGGGCGACACGCCGCGGTTGGGCCGGGGCCAGTTCACCGTGGTGGGCGTCTTCGACGCGCAGGGCACCGCCTTCGACTCGGAGATATGGGCGGACTGCAAGGAGGTGATGCAGGAATTCGACCGGATGAACTACAGCACCGTGGTGGTGCGGGCGGCGGACCGGGCCGCGGTCGGCCGCATTCAGGACGCGGTGGACCGGGACCGCAGGCTGAAACTGATGGCGGTGGACGAGGAGAAGTACTACCTCGACCAGACCAGGACCTCGAAGCCCATCAAGGCTTTCGCCATGTTCCTGGCGTTCACCATGGCGGTGGGCGCCTGCTTCGCCGGCATGAACACCATGTACGCCAACGTGGCGGGCCGGGTGAAGGAAATCGGCACACTGCGCATACTGGGGTTCACGCCCGCGGCGGTAATGACGAGTTTCCTCATCGAGTCCGTGTGTCTTGCCCTGCTGGGCGGCGCCCTGGGCTGCGCGCTGTCGCTGCCGATCAACGGGCTCGCCACGGGCACGACCAATTTCAATTCCTTCAGCGAGATCGTGTTTTACTTTACAATAACGCCGGGGCTTATGCTCCGGGGCATGGTGTTCGCCGCATTCATGGGGCTTGCCGGGGGCCTTCCGCCCGCATGGTCTGCTTCGCGGCAGCCCGTGCTGGCCGCGCTGCGGCAGGTGTAGGCTATGGCGGGCACAGGCATCAGCGAGGAGAGACAGAACGCAATGGCAAACGAGCATCTGGACGAGCAGCTTTCCAGGCTGCGCATAGACAAGGAGCGCAAGCGGACACGACGGCGGGGCCGCTTCGTGAAATGGCTGCTGTTGGCGGCACTGGCCTGCGCGGCGGGCTATGGCGTCTATATGAAGATGAACGCCCCCGTCACGGTGCGCACGGCGCGGGTGGAAAGGGAGACGCTGGAAGCCGGCAAGGGCATACCCCTGGTGACGGCCAGCGGCTACGTGGTGCCAAGGCACAAGATTGAGGTCAGCTCGAAGATCATCGGCCGGGTGAAGGAGATTCTCGTGCAGCGCGGCGACAAGGTCAAGCAGGGCGACGTGCTGCTGCGGATTGAGGACGAGGAATATCAGGCGCAGGTGCGCTCCGCGGAAGCCACGGTCGGCGCACTCCGTGCGCGGGTGGAGGAACTGAAGACCGGTTCGCGGCCGCAGGAGATCGCGGCGGCGCAGGCCAGCGTGGCTTCGGCGCAGGCAACGCTGCGCAACGCCGAAGAGGACTACAAGCGCGCCGAATCGCTCACCAGGGACGGGGTCGGCTCGGCGCAGGACCTGGACCGCGCCCGGGCGGCGCGCGACGTGGCCAAGGCGCAACTGAACTCGGCGCAGAAGAATGCCGAACTGGTGACGGTCGGCCCGCGGCGCGAGGTGATAGACGCGGCGGAGGCGCAGTTGCGCGAGGCGGAGGCCAACCTGGAGTACATGAAGACGGCGCTGGCCAACACGGTCATTGCGGCGCCCATCAGCGGCACCATCCTCGAGAAGATTGCCGAGCAGGGCGAACTGGTGACCAACACCAATTTCGGCGGCACGCGGGGCGCAAAGAGTTCCGTGGTGACCATGGCGGACCTGGGTGACCTTCAGGTGGAGGTGGATGTGAACCAGGCCGACCTGTCCAAGGTTAAGGCGGGGCAGAAGACCGAAATCCGGCTCGACTCCAATCCTGAACGCGTTTATGCGGGCTCGGTGGACGACATCTCGCCGCAGGCCGACCGGCAGAAGGGAACCGTGCAGGTTAAGGTGCGCGTGCTCGACCCGGACGACGGGATGCGGACGGAGGTCAACGCGCGGGTGACCTTCCTGGGTGATGCACCGGATGCGGCTTCGGGCGTATCGGACAAGCCGCGGCTGTGGATACCCAAGGCCGCGGTGGTGCAGGGCGCCGAGGGGACCACTGTATACATAATCGCGGGCGACAAGGCAGTGCCGACGAACGTGAAGCTGGGCACGGAAGCGGAGAAGGGCGTTGAAGTTGTCGAAGGCCTGGCCGGCGATGAATCGCTCATCGTCTCGCCGCTGGAGAAAATTACCGCGGGTGCCCGCGTCGTGGCCGCGCAGAAATGACCCCGGGAGACACCGTGGACACTGCAGCCAAAGAACCGGTGGTGCAGATTCGGAACCTGAGCAAGATATTTGCCCACGGCGGCAACGATGTCGTCGCGCTGGACCATATTGACCTGGACGTGCGTGCGGGCGAGTTTCTTTCGCTGATGGGGCCGTCCGGTTCGGGAAAGTCAACGCTGCTGCACATCATCGCCGGGATTGACAGTTCAACGGACGGGGACTGCTGGGTGCTGGGCCACAACATCAGCAGCATGACCGAGGACGAGTTGTCCGCATGGCGCCGCGAGCATGTCGGCTTCGTGTTTCAGTCGTTCAACCTCATTCCCGTGCTGACCGCGTTTGAGAATGTGGAGATGCCGCTGCTGCTGACCAGCCTGAGCCGGCGCGAGCGCGAGGAGCATGTGGAGACGGTGCTGGAGGTGGTGGGGCTCAGCGACCGCATGACCCACTACCCCCGCCAGCTTTCGGGCGGGCAGGAACAGCGCGTGGCGATTGCGCGCGCGCTGGTGGCCGATCCGGACATGATTCTCGCCGACGAACCCACGGGTGATCTGGACGCGCACTCGGCGGAGGAGGTGCTGACGATCCTGCGCAAGCTGAACCGGGACTTCGGCAAGACCGTCATCATGGTTACCCACGACCCCAAGGCGTCCAATTACGCCACGCTCGTCCGCCATCTCGACAAGGGAACGATGTTGCCGCTCTGACTATCCATTGGAACACCGTTTAGCCCTTCGCGCGCAGCGGCCGAGAGCGGATGTCCCGCGCAATGAACCATGCCCCCAGTGCCAAAAGTGTGCCGACTGCCAGGCACAGGGCTGTCGTCCGCGCAACGGGTACTTTCTCCACCACCTCCACCATGGCCGCGGGCGTGACAATCGTTCCCTGCTCGGGGTCTGTCACAATGCAGGTGTACCGGCCCGTGTCTTGGTAGCCCACAGAGGAAACCGCATAGGTGTCTGCGTTCGCGCCCGGAATGGGCTGGCCGTCCTTGTGCCATTCATACGAGACACCGTCGCCCGCACCGCTCACCACCACATTCAAGAACAGTGACTTGGAGCACTCTATCACGGCACTCTTGGGCGGTAGGACCAATGTGAAGCCCGGCGCACGAAAATATCCATAGACTGGGTCGGCAACTGTCCCTCCCCCGTTCTCGGCGCTCACCCAGACCCGGTATGTGCCCGCCTGTGTATCCAGTGGGACATCTCCCGCCCCCGCCGGGAACGGCACCGCTATTTCTCCGGACCAGCCCCCCCCGTCGGGCTTGAAATCGTAATGGAAAGTGCAGGAATTCCGGACGATGCCGCTGGCCGGGAAATCGGTGTCGGTGCGCGAACTGTAGGATACGTGGAGCAGGGCCCTCTTTGGACCCAGATGGGAGACTGGGAATGCTTCATCGGAAGCCAAAGGTATATTGCTTCCGACCAGGCGCACTTCGGCGTGAAAAGCCCCAGAGTCCACTTCCTTGTAGAAGAACCGGAACAACTGCGCGGTCTGCCGCATGGCCCAGTACATCAGGTCGTCGGCGATGATGGAGATCGGAAGAGCACACGTCTGAACTCCAGTCACGATCAGATCTCG
>CALDSM010000451.1 GCA_937923585.1 uncultured bacterium | reverse complement strand
GTGCGCTTGCCGACGCGGCACTGGAGCATCCACAGCTTGCCTTCCTCGATGGTGAACTCGATGTCCTGCATGTCCTTGTAGTGCTTTTCAAGCACGAGGCGGATGCCGTCAAGCTGCTTGTACACCTTGGGGTTGGCCTCTTCGAGGGAAATCAGGTGGGCCGACTGCTCGCCCTTGGTGGCCTTGTTGATCGGGGAGGGGGTGCGGATGCCCGCAACCACGTCCTCGCCCTGCGCGTTGACGAGCCACTCGCCGTAGAACAGGTTCTCGCCCGTGGCGGCGTTGCGGCTGAAGGCGACACCGGTGGCCGAGTTCTCACCCGTGTTGCCGAACACCATGGCCTGCACGTTGACGGCGGTGCCCCAGTCGTCCGGAATGCGCTCGATGCGGCGGTAGGCCACGGCGCGCTTGCCGTTCCAGGACTGGAACACGGCCTTGATGCCGCCCCACATCTGGGCGTACGCGTCATCGGGGAATTCCTTGCCGATACACTTCTTGACGATGACCTTGAAGTCCTCGGCAAGCTGCTTGAGGTCCTCGGCGGTCAGGTCCGTGTCCAGCGTGTAACCCTTGGCCTTCTTGACAGCCTCCATGACATGCTCAAGCTGGACGCGCACGCCCTTGCCCTCGGCGGGCTCAAGCCCGGCGGCCTTTTCCATGACGACGTCGGCGTACATCATGATCAGGCGGCGGTAGGAGTCGTACACGAAGCGCTCATTCTTGGTCTTTGCGATGAGGCCGGGAATGGTCTTGGAGGTGAGGCCGACATTGAGAACCGTGTCCATCATGCCGGGCATGGAACTGCGCGCGCCCGAGCGGACCGAAACGAGGAGCGGGTTCTTGGGATCGCCGAACTTCTTGCCCATGACCTTCTCGGTCTTGGCGAGTGCGGAGTTGACTTCCTTTTCAAGCTCCTTGGGCAGATTGCCCTTGTGCTTGTAGTATTCCATGCACATCTCGGTGGTGATGGTGAAACCGGCAGGCACCGGAATGCCCAGGCTGCACATCTCGGCAAGATTGGCCCCCTTGCCCCCGAGAAGTTCTTTCATCTTCTCATTGCCGTCGGCCTTGCCGCCGCCGAAAAAGTACACATTCTTCTTCGCCATGATGATGCTTTCTCCTTGAATTGCAGATTGTTGGAAACCGCCTGCGGGGGTCATGACGCTTCCCAGGCACATTTTGGGATGACCGGAGCGGAACCGGCGCAGGACACCTTAACCGACGAGATCCCCCCGTCGGGGAGATGCGGAATTATATAAAAGTGCGCGCCGCCCGTGCAAGTAGAAAATACGGAGGCGAACGCCCATTTGCGCGCAGCTTGGCCAGGACTTGATTGTGCGGTATGATGCATTCCTTCCGGACGCAGCGCCCGTCACGCGCATCCGTCCGGAGCCGGACGCAGACCCTTCGCGTGATCGTCTTTGACGCGGTTAACCGGCGCCAGAAAGGCCGACATGTCCGAACCTGCGGGAATCATCCGCCAAGGAAGACAATGTTGACAGCCGTCTTGCGTATCTTGTGGGCCGGGGGCTTGAATGCCTGGATTGCCGGCATGTTTTTCATCACGTGGTTCTATCCGTATGCATTCGGTCCGCTGACGGTCCACCATCTCACCTTTGTGATGCTGATGGAATTCCTCGTGGTACACTCCTCCGGTTTCATGGGTGCCATAGCCGCCCGGGATGCGACCCGTCGCAGCCGGCTGCTCCTGTTTTCCGGGTTGACTGCGCTTTACACGATGTTTGCCGCCTCGTTTGCCGCGATGTACGGCGGGTGGTGGCCGATGTGGGCGTTTTGGGGGCTAATCATGAGCCGCTTTCCGACCGTGGTGCTTCGTCCGCCCGATTTCCAGGGGCAGTCGGTGATTATCGCGAACTGGGCGGCCATGGTTGTGCTGTATCTGGGGGGAACCGCCGTCACAGCGATAGCCGACATTCCCCAATTCGGCGTGACGAAGGAGGTGATTGAATCCCAGCATTTCAGCGGCGGCGGGCTGTGGCCCGAAGAGCCTTATCGGGTCATGGCATTTGGCGGCCTGTATTTCTCAGGACTCACGCTGCTGGCGGTCATCAATGAAGGGTATTCCATTGTGCATGCACGCAAGAGAGAAGCGAGTGAAAAGGGAAGGCCGGCTGAGGCTGAGATTTGACCGCCAAACAGGCCGGACCGGCCGGTGCGCGCCGCGTCGCTTCGGGCACCCTACGCTGCCGTCGCTACTTGCGGCCTTCAAGCTCCTGCCAGCGCTGGTATAAATGCTCCGCCTTTTTCCGGGCGTCTTTCAGCGCGTCCAGTTTCGCAAGCACCGTGTCGTGGAACTGTTCATAGAAACCGGGCAACTGCATCTCGGTTTCGAGGGCGGTCACCTGCTCCTCCACTTCCAGGATTGACGCCTCCATTCCCTCCAGTTCCTGCTTTTCCTTCCAGTTGAGTTTCAGCGCGCGTGCGGCACTTCCCCCCAAATCCCCCTTCAAAGGGGAACTTGAAGATGCACCCGTGTCCGATTTTCGGGCGACTGCGGCGGCCGCCCGTGTTTCCCGCACCCGGTCCTCCCTGCGCCGTTCGGCGAAAAGCAGGTAGTCGTCATAGTTGCCCGTTATCTCGTGAACCTCGCCGTCGTCCCCGAAGACGAGCAGGTGCGTGCAGATGCGGTTGAGGAAGTAGCGGTCATGGCTGACGATCAACGCACAGCCGTCGAAGGCGATGACCGTTTCCTCAAGCAGCCGGAGCGTGAACAGGTCCAAGTCGTTCGTCGGCTCGTCCAGAATCAGGAAATTACCGCCGCGCAGCAGCCGCCGCACCAGGTCAAGCCGGTTGCGTTCGCCGCCGGAAAGGTTGCCCATGGGCATGTGCACGCTTTCCTTGTCGAACAGGAACTTCTCCACATAGGCGGGCACGAAGACGCGGTGCTTTCCCACCTCCCAGAACCGTGCGCCGTCCGACACAAAGTCCAGAATGGACTCGGCGGGATCCACATCGGCATGATGCTGGTCCACATAGAGAAAATGGGTCGTCTCGCCGATGGCGACCTCACCCTTCTCCGGGCGTTCGGCGCCCATGAGCACGCGCAGCAGCGTGGTTTTTCCGCAGCCATTGGGTCCAATAATGCCCACCCGCATGCCGTTTTGCATGTACATGGAGAACTGCCTGAACAGGGTGCGCCCGCCGTAGCCGTGCGTGATCTGGCGCGCCTCCAGGATGTTCTTGCCGAGTCGTTCCTGTTCCGGTATTTCGAAAAGGAAATCCCGGTGCTGCAACGGCGGCCCCTCGTCCTTCACCTCCATCAGCCGGTTGATGCGCGCCTTCTGCTTGGTGCTGCGCGCCTGGGCGCCGCGCCGGTACCAGGCCAGTTCGCGACGGATCAGCGCGAGACGGTTGTCCTCCGAGCGCGCGCGCACCTCCTCCACCGCCGACTTCTGTTCCAGGAAACGCGCGTAACTGCCGGGGAATGAATAGACGCGGCTGAATTCCAGCTCAACAATCCGGTTCACCACCCGGTCGAGGAAATAGCGGTCATGCGTGACCAGCACGCAGGCGCCCTCGTAGCGCTCCAGATAGCCCTCAATCCAGGCAATGCTGTCCGTGTCAATATGGTTCGTTGGCTCATCCAGCAGCAGCACGTCGGGATGCATGATGATCTTCGTGGCCAGGTCGAGGCGGCGCAGTTCGCCGCCGGAAAGCGACGAAAGCACGCGGTCTTCCGGGGGCAGGCGCAGCGCGCTGGCCACGCGCCGCGATTCCTGCTCCGGATGCCAGGCGTCGGCCAGATCCAGCGCATGGTGGAGATGGTCGCACTGTTCCTGAAGTTCGCGGTACTCCCAGCATTCGCCGGGAACACCGGCCATGCGCCGCATGATGTCCTGATAGGATTCCAGCAACTCGTGCAGCTCTGAGGCGGCCGTTCGCAGCGCATCACCGACGGTCTGGTCAAGCGAAAGGTCGCATTGCTGTCCCAGCATGGCCACGCGGACACCCTGGGTGACCGTCACCTCCCCCGCGTCCAGCCGGTCCAGCCCCGCCATGATGCGCATGAGCGTTGACTTGCCGCAGCCGTTGCGGCCGATCAGCCCGACGCGATCCCCTTCGTTGATGACCAGGGAGACCCCGTCGAGCACGGGCTGCGCGCCGTAGTTCTTGACGGCGTTGATTACACTCAGGAGGGGTTTGGGTGTGGTCTGCGCGGACATGGGCATATCCACCCGCGCCTTCATTGCGAGCGAAGCGAAGCAATCTCGATGCCACAATTGCCCGGACTCGGGGTATGGTTACGCGAGATTGCTTCGCTTCGCTCGCAATGACGGCGGTGGGTTAGGTTGGTTGTTGCGTTTCAGCCTGTTGCTACAGCCAGCGTTCAAACCACTCGTCCGCGACCTCCAGCGTTTCGGGGGTAACCTCGTCGCCGTCGTGATGCGTGTAATGGTTGAGCGCGCTTTGGGCGCCGAGCAGTTTGTAGACCTTGCTCGCCTGGGTGACGGCCTTCTGGCAGCTCTTCGGGTTGGCATGCACCGATTCCGAGAGCGACGTGATCACCTGAAGCGCCGTGGGCGCGGCAAGCGCCAGGATGTGCTCCCAGTCGAATGTGAGCGCATCCGGTTTCATCTGGGCTATCTTCGGAATCAGCGTAAAGCTCTCGTCGCCAGCCCAGTGTCCGGGCTTCTTGTCCGTGGCAAACCGGGTGAACCCGCAGCTTGCCACACACGCCTGAACCCGGTCGTCAAAGGCCGCCAGCAGCAGCGCGTTGAAGCCGCCCAGTCCGTGGCCGACCACGCCGATGCGGGTCGCATCCACACGCTTCACCTCGGCGAACACGTCAATCGCATGCATGTGGTCCGACAGCATTTTGCCGGCAAGGCTGAGGTTTGGATGGTCTTTGTAGAAGGCCTCCGTGTCGAAGGGCTGGCGCTTGAACGAGACGCGCTCGCCCGTGGTGATGGTGTCAATGGCAAAGGTCACATAGCCGCGCTCGGCATAGTGCTGCGCAAAGGCAAGCCGGTGGTTGCCGTCGAGTCCGCCGGCCTCATCCTTGCCGTGGGGCGTTTTGCCGTGGCAGCAGAGGATTGCGGGAGACTCGTCCTTGCCGTCCGGGACGAACAGCCAGCCCGAAACCATTTCGTCCTCGCGCACGAACAGGTTGACCCGCTTGCGCGTGAGCCCGCGGGTTTCGTACTCCTCGGTCACCTTCATCTGCGGCTCGACACGCTTCTCCGGAACTGCGCCGATGACCGACTCGATCTCGGTTTCAATCTCTTTCCGTTTTTCCGGCCAGCCGAGCAGGCTGTTGATTTTGTTCAGGTCTATCATAAACGGTGAATCTCCGCATCGTTTCCAGCACACTGTCTAACATGGTAAGACTCGGGGCACCTCACTTCAAACTTCCATGCACCCTCGCGGCGATTTCAATGCCGGGGCGGGATTCACAGGTTCGCGTGTCAGGTCTGTTTCGCCTTTGCAGGACTGTCCCTTACGTTCGTTGACGCGTCCCCGGGGTGTTGCCCCGGGCTTTCATGTGTCCCGCCTTTGGAGCTCTGGGCGGACGCCATGCCGCGCCTGTGGTGCTCCGGGCAAACGCCATGCCGGG
>CALDSM010000450.1 GCA_937923585.1 uncultured bacterium | reverse complement strand
CCCCATCCCGGCGGCTGTTGTCTTGTGTCTTGAAGTCGCGACGGCCGGTCAGACCCGCACGTCCGAGGCAATTCCCTCAAGCTGCCCGCGATGGCGCGCGATGACGGGGTCCACCTCGTTTTCAACGAACTCGACGACCTGTTCGGGTGCGCGCCCGACGAATTCGCGCAGGTCGAGCACTGCGTCCATCTCGGCGCGGGTCATGCCTATCGCAGGATCGCCCGCCAGGCGGTCCAGCAGGTCGTTGTCGCCGCCCTCCTCTTTCACGCGGGCCGCGGCCGCATGCGAATGGACGCGGATGGACTCGTGCAGCGCCTGGCGGTCGCCGCCGCGGCGCACGCCGGCCATGATGATGTTTTCGGTGGCCATGAAAGGCAGCTCCGCCCACAGGTGCTTCTCAATGACTTTGGGGTAGACCTTGGGCGCCTCCATCACATTGAGCCAGAGGTTCAGAATGCCGTCCGCCGCAAGGAACGCCTCGGGCAGGCTCAGCCGGCGAATGGCCGAGTCGTCGAGCGTGCGCTCGAACCACTGCGTGGCGGTGGTAAAACCGCCGTGCAGCGGCGACACCATGAGAAAGCGCGACAGCGCGCAGATGCGCTCGCAACGCATGGGGTTGCGCTTGTAGGCCATGGCCGAACTGCCCACCTGGGTGGATTCGAACGGCTCCTCCACCTCCTTCATGTTGGCGAGCAGTCGCATGTCGGTGGCAAACTTGTGCGCCGACTCGCCCAGTCCGGCCAGTGTGTGCAGCACCTGCGTGTCCAGCTTGCGCGTGTAGGTCTGGCCGGTGATGGTGAAGGACGAGGCAAATCCGAGTTTCTCGGCGACGCGCTGGTCGAGCCTGCGGACCTTTTCGTGATCGTTGTCGAAGAGCGCCATGAACGACGCCTGCGTGCCCGTGGTTCCCTTCACGCCGCGGCAGCGCAGCCGCCCAAGCAGCGACTCGATGTCCAGGATGTCCATCAGCAGGTCCTGCGCCCACAGGCAGGCCCGCTTGCCCACGGTCACCACCTGCGCGGGCTGGTAGTGCGTGTAGCCCAGCGTGGGCAGGTCCCTGTGCCGGAGCGCAAACGCGCGCAGTTTGTCGAGCACGGCCACGGCCCGCGCCAGCAGCATGCCCAGCCCGTCGCGGATCAGAATCAGGTCCGTGTTGTCGCCGACGTAGCAGCTGGTCGCACCGAGGTGAATGATGGGCCGCGCCTTGGGCGCGACATCGCCGAAGGCATGAATGTGCGCCATCACGTCGTGGCGGGTCTTGCGCTCGTATTCGCGGGCCTTCTCATAGTCAATGTCATCGAGGTGGGCGCGCATTTCGTCGAGCTGCTCGTCGGTGATGGGCAGGCCGAGTTCCTGCTCCGCCTCGGCCAGCGCCAGCCAGCAGCGGCGCCAGGTGGAAAACTTCTTGTCGGCGCTCCACAGGCGGGTCATCTCTTTGGTGGCCACCCGTTCCACGAGCGGGGAAACGTATTCGGAAGTCATCGTTGGTCACTCCTTGGCCGCATTCCACATCCCCCGGCCCTTCGGGCCATCCCCCTTCAAAGGGGGACTTGGGAGGCGGCGCTTGCTCTGGCTTTGCTTCACAATCCACATCCCCCGGCCCTTCGGGTCATCCCCCTTCAAAGGGGGATCTGGGAGGGAGCTTGTGTCAATCTTTGGGTGGCCGTTACTGGGCCGGGGCGTCCTTGGCGAAGAGGCTGAATCCCGAATCCGCGGCCATGGCGGCTACGGCGGTCACGGGGTTCTGGCGCTGGGCAAACACGCCCCCGCCGAGCATGTAGTCGCAGGCTTCTTCGGCGGAACCGGCGGGGAATGCGTCGCCGTGCGCGGGAAGCACACGGTTCTCCTCGTAGGTCGCCACATAGCAGAGGCGTCCGGGCTCGAGCGGCACGCGCTCCACCTGGATGCCGTCATGGCGGACAATGCCCAGCCAGCCCGAGCCGTCGCGCTTGTCCACGACCGCACTGACGCGCGGCGTGTTGTAGCTGTCCTTCTCATAGTCCAGGATCAGCGACGAAAGCGCGACCGCATCCCGCGGGGACATGCCCCCGTCAATCTTCTCCGCAATCGAGTCGGTCTGGCTGCCGTTGGTGACCACCGCCACCGCGCCGCCGCACACAACCCGCACGCAGTTGTACGCAATGTAGGGGTTCTTCTGCACGTCCAGCTCGAAACCGGGTTTCGGCACGATGCTGACCTTGTCCCCGCCGATCACCGCGGTCCTGTTGGGAAAGGAGCGGCTGGACACGCGGTAAATGGCACAAAGGCGCCCGTCAGGGGTTTGGGCGACGCTCACAATCCTTCCAATATACATGGCTGCTGATCCTTTTGATTGGTTGAAGAGCCCGACGGCACCCATTATAGCCCACGGAAAGCGCCCCCCGCGACAAGGCGGAATGCCCGGGCGCCAAAGAAAGAGAGCCGGAGCCCCGCGGTGGTCAGCAACCGCGAAGCCCCGGCGATGGGAGGGGAAAACTAGAAGGATATCTCGGTCTCGAGATAGAGATAGTCGTACTGGTCGTCTTCGTCACCGCCCCACTGGCGCAGTCCGTTTCCGGCGATGTACGCGTCTTCAAGGCCCTCTTCACCGAAGAAGTGGATATATCCGGCGCGGAAGACAAGGTCCTCGCTGTACTGGTAGCTCGCGTAGAGCCCCGCTTCCCAGCCCAGGCCGGTGGAATCGGTGACCGGTCCCGCCTCGTCGGCGGCGAAGTAGGCGCCGACCAACTGAAGCTTGACGCATTCGGTGGGCACGAGGTCAACACCGAGGGCGTAGTAGAACACGTTGGACAGGTCGGTGGTTTCAATGAACTCGGAGTACTCGATGTTCGAGAAGAGCCGGTTGAAGGGCAGCGTGCGGTCATTGGACCAGACACTGCGGTCGGGATCGCCGCCGCCGAGATAGGCGAAACGTGCGAAGGGCCGCGGCGACCACACGGCGTCAAAGGTGTAACCAACCTCGGCGTTCGCGCCGAACGTGCCGTAGTCGGTGTCGGCCGTGCCGAAACCGGAGGGGCATGCCGACGGCAGGCCGTCCACCGAACCAAACTGGTACGCCAGTTCCGCCTTGTAGTCAAACGAACCGATGGTGCCTGCTCCGCGGAGGCCGATGGTGTGAATGTCCACTTCGTTGCCGGCGGCCAGCAGCGCGCCGTCGTCGCGCACGTACATCCAGTACGCGTCGAAGGTCTGGTTTTCAACGGCGGTGCAGCTGGCATACACGGCATAGAAGTCGGTGTCACCCTTGCCGAAATTCTGGTAGGTTTCCGCGAGTTTGGACGCCACCGCATCCACCGACAGGGCGTCGGTCTTGTAGGTCAGGCGGACGGCGTCGAAGGAGAGGCCGCGGAAATCGCTGGAGGCGTCGTTGACGCCGACAAGGAACTGGTCGCCGAACTTGAGTTCCTGGCGGCCCACCTTGAGGGTGAGCGGGGCACCCCACAGATTGCGGGCCTCAATGTAGCTCTGGTACAGGCTGACATCGGCCGCGCCGCGGTTGTCTATGCCGTTCAGGTAGTTCGAGCGAAACCCCTCGCCCCAAACGCCGTAGCTGTCAAACTCGACGAAGGCGCTGATGTCATTGGTGAAGTCGGCCTTGACCCCGAGCCGGGTGCGCTGCTGGATATAGGACAGGTCGGCAAGAGAATCATAGCCGTAGTAATTGCCGCGGATGCGGAGGTTTCCGCTCAACTCCACATTCTGGAGTTCCGCCCAGGCAGTGCCGCCCGAGATGGCTGCGAGCGCACAAAGCAGGAATGCTGTTTTGGAATGCATGCTTGTTAATCTCCTTATGGTGACTCAATCGTGGTGTTCTTCTGGATGCTGGGGACAATCCCGTCAGCAATATGGGCCTTCAAGCGGCATCAGCGATTCCGGCAACTGTTCGCTTCTGTCATTCCTCCTTTCCTGCCGAAAAGTGGACCGCCACCGCAGTGATTCGATGGTGCATGACTGGGGCCTCAAGTGTCCAGCCCGCAGCCATCCTAAAGCAAAGGCCGTGCCAGTGGAGATGGAAAGAAGTGAACCGCCGTCCCGGCAGGCCCAAGACGAAAACTGGGACGCGCGGCCAAGTGCCAAGAAAAGGCCTAAAACGGCCCTCTTTTGGGTACAAGAGCGCTGCAACGGCACAGTGCCGTGACAATAGAAGCCGGGGGACCGCCGAAGGAGCATGGCGGGGGGCACACCTACCGTCGCGTAGTATCGGGGTCAGAGCGTACCGAACTGTATTGTTGCGGCGGGGAGGCCGCCATAAAGGAAACCCCCCGCGGTTTCCCGCGGGGGGTTGAAATTCAGGCTGCGTTGGCAGAATTAGAAGGAAATCTCGGTCTGCATCCAGAAGTAGTCGAAGTCGTAGGTCGTCTCGCCGTCCCAGTCGTAAACCGGGCAGTCTTCCGTCGTGTCCCAATCGGACCCGAAGAAGTGCGAGTAGCCGGCCGAGAAGGCCAGGTCTTCACTGTAGTGGTACGTGCCGCACGCGCTGACCTGCCAGCCGTAGCTGCCCATCTCGGGATTGTCTTCGTCCATGTCAAGGAAGGCGCCCATCAGCTTCAGGGTGACGCACTCGGTCGGCATGGCCTGAACGCCCAGCCCGTAGAAGAACAGGTTGGTCAGGTTCTTGTTGACATCAAGGAACGGGCTGTAGCTGATGTCGGAGAACAGGCGGTTGAACGGCAGGGTGCGGTCGTTGGACCACTTGCAGTTGTCGGCTTCGCCGCCGCCGAAATAGGCGAACTTGGCGAACGGACGGGGCTGCCATGCGGTGTCAAACGTGTAGCCGACTTCGGCGTTCGCGGCAAACGTGTCGTATTCAACATCGGCTTCACCGAAGCCAAGCGGGCAGGCGGACGGCTGGCCGTCAACGTTGCCAAGCTGATAAGCCACTTCTGCGTCAAAGTCAAAACCACTCAACGTGCCAGCTCCGCGGAGGCCAAAGGTGTGAATGTCAATGTCGTTGCCGACAACGCGATTGTCCTGGACATACAGCCAGTAGGCGTCAAGCGTGACATCTTCGATGCCGATGTAGCTGCCGTACACGCCGTACAGGTCAAGGTCGCCCTTGCCGAAGTTCTGGAAGGACTCGGCAAGCTTCGCCGCGAAGGCGTCAACCTTGAACATGTCATTGGCAAAGCCCAGCTTGATGCCGTCGAACGAGAGCCCGGGGGCAATCGGCATGCTGCTGTTGTTGCCCATCAGGAATTCACTGCCGTACACCAGTTCCTGGCGGCCGACGCGAAGGCTCAGCGGGGTGCCCCACAGGTTCTTCACGTTGACATACGCCTGGTACAGGTTGACATCGGACGCGCCGCGGCCGTCAATGCCGGTCAGGTAGTTGGAGCGAAAATTCTGGCCCCAGTCACCATAGCTGTCCAGCTCGATGAACGTGCTGACGTCGTTCGTGAAGTCCGCCTTCACGTTCAGCAGGGTGCGCTGCTCGGCGAACGAGCTGGCGCCAAGGTCGTCCATGCGCCAGTAGTTGCCGCGGATGACCAGTTTGCCGCCGACTTCAACGTTCTGAAGTTCGGCAAGATCGGAAGAGCACACGTCTGAACTCCAGTCACGATCAGATCTCGTA
>CALDSM010000449.1 GCA_937923585.1 uncultured bacterium | reverse complement strand
GCTGGTCTACTAGGTGACCCATTTCAGCGAGTCGCGAAAGCAGCGAACCGCCTGCTGCCAGCGTTTTCTCCCGGAACTTTTCGGCGGCGGCGCAGCACCGGCCCCGTGATTCCGGCGCGTTACTATTCCGGAACCGTGAATCCGGGCGCGTAGTTCCAAAATGCCTCCAGGCTGTCCGCGCCGCGCGGCCCGCCCAGGTGGCAGGCGTCCCACAGCATGGCCGACAGCAGGTAGGCGCGGTAGGCAAAGTCCGGCGTGGGGTAGAGGGCGGCATCGTCCAGTACGGGGTGCTGGTACCACTGCCAGCCCTGGCGGATGACGGCCTGGTAAACATTGGCGTCCTGGGCGAAGCCGACGTCCTTCCCGTTTATCGCCAGGAACTTGTGGCCCTCCAGGTACTCCGCTTCAATGACGAAGGGCTCTCCGTCGCCCACCCCGCGCACGGTGCGGCGCTTGGTCCGGGGCGCACCGGCGGTGAAATCGGTCAGCAGGTGAACCAGGCTGCTCCCGAACCGCACCGAACCTTCAAACCGGCCGTCCACCGCATGGGGATAGTCGCCGGGATTGGGCGGATGATAGGGGGCCGATTCGCCCTCCACCGACACGCCCTCATCCCACAGATGGTCCAGCCCGCTTCGTGTTTCCGCCAGGCAGGTGAACACCCAGGCCAGGCAGTGTACGGTTTCCTGGTGCTGGATGGGCACCATGATCTTGTAGTTGCGCGGGTTCGCGGGGTCCTCGCGATCCTTGGAGCGGGTCATGTGCATCTCATCAATCCGCACACGGTCGAAAGAGCGCAGGAACGCCCGCACGCGCAGTGTCATCGGGTCGAAGAGTTCGGGGAAGTCGAAGAACATGCACATGCCCGCCGCTTCCACGAGTTGACGCAGATTCAGGCACTCTTCGGGAGACTCCGGCGCGGCCATGGGCTTTTCGTTGAGCACTATGAACCGGTCGCCGTTCAGCATGCGGTCGGCCAGCCGGCGCAATGCCGCCCGCCGATGCTGCGGATGGAGTCCGATGTGGTAGAAGTCCGCCCCGAGCCCGTAAAAGTCGTCGTCATTCCCGACGATGTTCACCCGGTTCCGGTCCACCCCTGTGGGGATGGGGCCGGGGTCGCGCACATAAACGGGAATGTTCAGCGCCACGGCGGCATCCACAAAATGCCTGCCAATGTAGCCCCAGCCTCCGGCAACGGCCAAGGAACGGGGGAGCGATGCGTCCTTCATGCAAACCTTCCCTGCGCGGGACAGCCAAGACCTTCCAAACTGGGAGCGTCCCGCGAACGCCCCTATTATAATGGCTCCAGTGCTTGCGGGGAAGCACATCGGTCTGCGGTCTGACAGGCAATATTCGTGCTGAGTGGCCACAAACGCAAATTTATCATAATTAGATGTTTGCGCTTCCCGGTTGATCTTATTGGGAATTTGTTGTATTCTACCGGCATTGGTTACAGGCGCAAGAAGGTGTTCTCCAAATTATCAAGGAGTCTTTAACATGTAACCTGATCGAAAGGTGGGACCGGGAACCCGCGCAATTGGACACGCATGGGCTATCTCGTATCGGCGACCCCATGGCTTGTCCGGCATCGGAGTCATGGTGTTCGGCTTGGTGCTCACGATTGCCGCCGCGCCTGCGGCCTTCGGGCAGACAAACATGGTGTCCAACGGCTCCTTCGAGCTCGATGGTCTGCCGGGCCCCGTGGGGATCACGAGTTCCTTTACCTCGTGGAGCGCTACCGGCGGCACACTGCGCAATGGCAACGCGCTCCAGGCCTACTATCACACTGATCAAAATGGCGCGGTGCCCAACGGGGAGCAATTGGCCGGAATCCAAGGTGGAGGCACCCTCTCCCAGACGTTGACGGGCCTCACCGATGGCGCCCATTGCACGCTGTCTTTCTACGTATGCAAACGGGGCGATGGAAACGGCAATATCGACTTCAAGGTGTCGCTCGGTTCCCAGACGCTCTGGGGGAACACAACCCTTACGTACGTCACATTCGCCCTCCAAACCGTGAACTTCGTCTACAACGCGGCCTGGGGTAATAATCTGGTGTTGACCGTCTCCAATGCAGTCGGGGACTCGACCGCGCTTTTCGACAACGTCGTGCTCAACGCGTCGCTGTCGTATTGGCCGTTCGACATCGCCGGAAACACGCAGGGGTGGGTGGCGGTGAGCCAGATCGCCGGCGGTTACTCGGTTGCAAACAGCCTATTGTCCTATGATATCACCGCCGGCGCGACGGACCCCATGTGGGATATTCAGTCACTTGCGCTGCCCCGCGCCAGCTACTCGTGGCTGAAGGTTAGAGCAAAGAATCAAACCAGCGCGAACGAAGGCCGATTGTTCTGGAACTTCGGCGGTGGGCTTGACGGGAACCTTAGCCAAGGCTACGCGCTGAACCCGAACGACACCCAGGTAAGCGAGTACTGGGCAAACCTTGCCGCCAGGGGCACTTATTGGACGAGCGGCACAACCATCACCGAACTGCGGTGCGACTTACCCAACGGCGAATTCCCGGTCACTGGGACACACTTTGACCTGGATGAAATCAAGCTGTCGGCGAGCGGGCCCCCGGTGCCCCAGTTCAGCGCCATTAACCGGTACAGTCCGGCCACCACGCCGCCGGCGTACACGAATTCCGGCACCTTGACATGGGATGTCCGAGTCAATCACAGCATGGCGAGCATATACGCCAATGACTTTACCTGCACGGGAACGGGGACCGCCGCAGGATCAGTCGCGAGCGTGACACCCCTGGGCGCGACTTGGTGCCGGGTGACGGCGAATGTTTCGGGGACGGGGACGCTCCGTCTCGACGGCATTAATAGCGGGTCGGGACGCGATGTGGCCAACCAGGCGTTCGCGACGGCCTATACCGGCGGGCAGTCCTACAATGTTGACCGGGACGCCCCGAATCCGGGCACGCCGACTTCTCCGGCCTATGCAAAGACCGGCCCGATTGTGGTCAATTACTCCGGTGCGGGCGACGGGGGCAGCGGATTGGCTTCGGTGAAGCTGTGGTACAAGAAGGATTCGGGGGGCACGTGGACGGATTCGGGTCTGACGCAGACGGGCACGAGCGGGTCGTTCAGCTTCAGCGGGATAACGGGCGATGGTACGTACTATTTCGGCCTCCAGGCCACGGACAGTCTGGGCAATACGGGTGCCCAGCCTTCCGGGAGCGGTCAGGGGAGTACGGTATATGACACGACGCCGCCGGTGATTGACATTTGCCCGGCACCCCAGTCTGGAGAGTGCCCGGCAACGGTGGCCAATTTCGTTCCGGGCGTGACCGCCCATGACAACTTCACCGCGCCGGCGAACCTGGTGATTACCCAGTCCCCGGCGGCTGGCACGCCGGTCGGTCTTGGCCCCCACACGGTGACCATCACGGTGACCGACCAGCTCAACAACCAGAGCACCTGCCAGACAACCTTTACCTCGTCTGACACGATTGCCCCGGTCATCACGCTGGGTGGCAGCCCCACGGTAACGGTCGAGTGCGGCGGCGCCTACAGCGATGCCGGCGCCACGGCGTCGGACGTGTGCGCGGGCAGCCCCGCCGTGACGGCGGGCGGCTTGGTGAACACGGGTGTTCCCGGTGTGTACACGCTGACCTACAACGCGACCGACGGCACCAACGCGGCGGTCGCGACGCGCACGGTGACGGTTTCCGACACGGTTGTCCCGATAATTACCCTGACCGGCAGCGCCACGGTGGCTGTCGAATGCGGGGACACCTACAGCGACGCCGGCGCCACGGCGTCGGACGTGTGCGCTGGCAGTCCGGCGGTGACGACGGGCGGTTCGGTGAACACGGGCGCAACCGGCGTGTACACGCTGACCTACAGTGCAACGGACGGCACCAACGCGGCGGCCGAAGTGACGCGCGTTGTGACCGTGTCAGACACGA
>CALDSM010000448.1 GCA_937923585.1 uncultured bacterium | reverse complement strand
CTCACACGATCTTGTCGCCCTCGTAATCACCCGGCACATCCGCGCCCATCAGCCGCAGCGCCGTCACGCCCAGGTCCTGGATGTGCGGCTTGTCCTTGGCCAGTTTGCGGTTGGTGAAAAGCATCCCGGGACACAGCGCGTAGTCGGTGGAGGCGTGCTCGCCGCTCCACTTGTCGTCGTTGGCCGCGAACAGTTTTTCGCCGACCCCGCCCACGGCGCAACCCTTGTCGCTCTGGTAGGCCGCACTGTAGCCGAGGCTCATATCCGGCGCGTCTGCCATCGCCTCGCCCTTGTACACGCCGCGCAAATGCAGCCCCGTGAACACCGCCTGTCCCGTCGCCGGGTCTTTCACTTGGAGCAGCTTGTCCCGCAGTTCGGCGGCGATTTTGTCCGCCTCACCGGAATCAACCGCGCCGAAGGTCTCGCGTCCGCGCAGGTTGACGTAGAGCGAACTGAGCCCGACGGAATAGGCCTTTGTCTTGGCCCAGTCTATACCCTGCAGGAACCCTTCCGCCGCCTTCGCCGGGTCGGACACGGCCAGGTAGCCGTTGTCGCGCAGCCAGGCATTCACGTCGAAGCCCGTCCGCCACGTGCCGAACCCGTGGTCGGACAGCACAAACAGCGTGTCGCCCTCCTTGACGCGCGCCATCACCTTGCCTGTAATCTCGTCCGCCTTCTTGTAGGTCAGCTCCAGCGCCCTGGCAAAACGTTCCGGCGCGCCGCCGTCATACAGCGGGTGCTTGGGATCGCGGAAACGCCAGAACATGTGGCCGATGCGGTCCGTGGCCGTCCATGCGCTGATGAACAGGTCCGTGCCGCCCCGGTCCAGCTCGTCCAGCGTCAGCTTCTCGTGCCACGCCATCGTCTGTTCCACATCCTTGAGAAACGCATCCTCGTCCAAATCGCCCTGACTCAGCGCGTGCGTGTCATAAGACCAGCCGACCGTCTTGAAAAGGCCGTACCGCTCCAGGATCTCTTCGGTGAAATTGTCCGGCGACGAGAAGGGCACATAGGGCGCTTTCGGGTGGAACTGCACGCAGGCCATGTAGACCCGCACCGCAGCCTCGCTGATCTCAAGCGGATAAAAGCGCGTGATGCCCTCGACGGCGTACTTGCCCGTCACCTGGAAATGCAGTTCCAGCCACTCGGACCACTGGCCGGGAACCAGTTCCACCGTCTTCCCGTCCGCCGCGACGCTGCCCCGGCCGCCCTTGCGGTCTACCTGAAACCGGATGTCCGCCGTGGCAAAGGCGCGCGGGTCTCCGTAGGCAAACTGCGTGTTGCGCGGACCGGGCGCGGAAAAAACCGCCGTCCCCGCGCCGTCAAACGTCAGCCGCACCCGCCGCCCGCCCGAGACATTCTTCTTGAGCCGCGCCTCGTCCCACTGGTCCGACAGCGAATAGTAGGTGCTGGTGGTCCCCCGCAGGTCGGGCACGCCCAGCCCGCAGATCATGAGCCCGTTCTTCAGATTGTCGGCGGGAAACACAAAGGGCACGTTGATGATTTTGCACCTGCGGCCCTGCGCGTCCGCCACCGACCAGAACGGCGTGCCCTTGCGGTAATTCACCCCCCGTGCCGAATCGCTCACGGCGCCGTCAGCGCCAAACCTGGCCGGGTCCAGTTTGCCCGTGCCCACGAAGGGCATGGGGCCGAACCTGCCGCGCGGATCGCGGCGGATGAAATCGAAAATGCTGTGCCCGCCCGGATTCTTGCAGGTGCCGAACGAGTTCCAAGCCACCGGCGACTGCGGCGGAATGGTGGACGCAAGGTCATAGAAACCGCCCTGGTCGCGCAGCGCGGCAAGGTTGGTCAATTCGCCCCGGCTCAGCATCTCCTCAATCACGCGCGGCTCCACGCCGTCGAAACCCAGCATGATCACCCGTCCGGATGATTCCGCCCGCGCCCGGCCGATACTGAACACGCCCCCCGCAGCCAGACCCGCCGCCCCTGCGCGGCCAAGAAACTGCCGCCGGTTCATCGGATTGGGTTGATTACTGCAAGCCATTGATGCGTTTATCCTGGAGTCTGAATTTTCCCCCGCATCCCCTGTCTTTCCAATTCGCAAGTCTCAATTCGTGATTTAACATGCAGCCGCGCCGTTGCGTGCGCTAGGAGTGTATGTAGTCCTGTCTGTTCTTCCCGGCAAACTCGCGCAGCCGCCGCATCACGTCCTTCTCAATCTGACGGATGCGTTCGCGGGTCAGGTCGAACTGCCGGCCTGTCTCCTCCAGCGTGTGCGCCGTGCCATCGTCCAGCCCGTACCGAAAGCGCACGATCTCCGCATCCCGGTGGCTGAGCTGGCCCAGCAGTTCATCCATCTGCTGGTCGCGCTCAATCTGCTCCAGTGCGCCGTCCCTGCGGTGCGGCTCAAACCCCTCGGGTATGCTGCGGCCCGTGCCCGTCTCTATGGGCGACGTGCTTTCCATCGGCGCTATCGTGTCCGCAAAGGTCTCCAGTTTGCGCACCTCGCTCACCTTCACGCCCATCGCCTTGGCGATCTCTTCCACGCCCGGCTGGTGGCCGGTCTTGATGTACAGCTCCTCGACAACCTTTTTGTACTTGGCCAGGTTGTCCGTGATGTACACCGGAATGCGCACCGTCCGACCGTGGTTGGACAGTGACCGCGTCACCGCCTGCCTTATCCACCATGTGGCGTAAGTCGAGAACTTGCAGCCCCGTTCGGGATCAAACCGGTCCACCGCCCGCATCAAACCCAGGTTGCCCTCCTCTATCAGGTCGAGCAGCGGCAGCCCGTAGTACAGGTATTTCTTCGCGATGCTGACAACGAGACGAAGGTTCGAGCAGATCAGCTTCTTTCGCGCCTCCTGCTCTTCGAAGCCGCCCTTCTTGAGCGCGCGGGCAAGCCGCAGTTCCTCAGAACCCGACAGCAGCGGAATCCTGGAGATTTCCGCCAGATAGGTACTGAGACCGTTTTCCTTCACATCCATCATCGTGTCAATCCCGTATTGAACTCACTATATAAAACTCCGTTTACTGTAACGTATTCTTAATAACGGATATTTCACCGGCCAAGACGACTCATTGTTTCAAATCGGGCCGCGGAATGCAATCTGGTGCGGCAACAGACAACTCCCCCCCCCGCCACCCCGGAACGAAGATGAGGGGTCGGTTCGTGTCAGGGCGTTCAGGGCCAGCCCTCCGTGCCAAGCAGCGGCACAAACCGGCAGCCAATGCCCATTTCTTCCTCGAACCGGTCTCCCCGGCGTGTCATCCGGACCAGGCGCTGTTCCTCCCGGCCTCCCACCGGTGCCACCAACCGGCCTCCCCCGGCGAGCTGGTCCAGCATGACTTGGGGCACGCGCGGTGCCCCCGCCGTGATTAATATCCCGTCGTAGGGCGCCCCCGCCGACCACCCCAGCGTCCCGTCGCCCACGACAAACACGATGTTGTCAAATCCCATGCCCTCCAGGAGTGTTTTGGCCGTTTCCGACAGTGCCGCGTGCCGCTCCACGGTGACCACTTCCCGGGCCAGTCTTGCCAACACGGCGGTCTGGTAGCCCGATCCGGTGCCAATCTCCAGTATCCGGTCCTCGGGATTGACGGCCAGCCACTCCGTCATGACCGCCACCATGTAGGGCTGCGAAATGGTTTGCCCGCAGCCGATGCCCACCGGCCTGTCCTCGTAGGCGTTTGGCTGGCTTTCTCCGGGGATAAAGCGGTGCCGCGGAATGGCTTGCAGGGCTTCCAGCACCCGCGGATCGCGCACGCCCCGGAAGGCAATCTGATCCTCCACCATCCGGCGCCGCTCCCACGCCCGGCGGTCGTCCGGGTTGTCCAGTCCATTTCCGGCCATGTCATCAATCACCTTAAAAGGAACGGCTGCTTCCGCCCGGTCATTCCAATCTTGATTAATGCGCTAAGTGATTGCTACAATAACACAAGTGCCGCTTTTCGCGGCTCATTTTTTTCTCACCAAGGAGCTGTTGGCAATGAGCAAACAACAAGTGTTTTTCAAACAGGGCGCTGTGGGCGTCCAATCGGATCTCGAGGACGAACTGGAGCAGCAACTCGCCATGGCGAGCATGGAGTCGTTGCTGGGCGAGGCGCCCACCAATTTCAAGGAAGGCGAGGTCGTCCGCGGCCGCGTCGTTGAAATCGGCGAAGACCGGGTTCTGGTTGATATCGGTTACAAGAGCGAGGGCGTCGTGGCAACGGGCGAATTCCCGCAGCCGGCCGAGCTCAAAATCGGCGACGAGTACGATTTCTACATTGACGAGCCCGAAAACGAGCTCGGCATGCCGATCCTGTCCAAGACCAAGGCGGATCGCATCAAGAACTGGGAGCACATCCAGCAGATTTACGACAACGACGGCGAAATCGAAGGCGTCATCACCCGCCGCGTCAAGGGCGGCCTCAAGGTGGACATCGGCATTGACGCGTTCATGCCGGCCAGCCAGCTTACCTTCCGCCCGACGGGCGATCTGGAAAAGTTCATCGGCCAGAAGATGGAGTTCAAAATCATCAAGCTGACGCGCCGCCGCCGCAACGTGGTCGTCAGCCGCCGCAAGCTGCTCGAAGAGCAGCGGGCCGAGGAGAAGAAGCGCCTGCTCGAGACCATCGTCGAGGGCGCGGTCATCCACGGCGAAGTCAAGAACATCACCGATTTCGGCGCCTTCGTGGACGTCGGCGGCATAGACGGCCTGCTCCATGTCACCGACATGAGCTGGGGCCGGGTCAAGCACCCGTCCCAGGTCGTGCATGTCGGCCAGGCCATCGAGGTCAAGGTTCTCAGCTTCGACCCGAAGTCCGAGCGCATCAGCCTCGGCCTCAAGCAGAAGTCCGAGAATCCCTGGTTCACCGCCGAGGATCGCTACCCGGTCGGCTCGGTTGTCCGCGGCCGCGTGGTCAGCATGACCGATTACGGCGCGTTTGTCCAGATTGAGGAAGGCATCGAGGGCATGGTCCACGTCAGCGAAATGAGCTGGACGCGCCGTGTCCGCCATCCCAACGAGCTGCTTGCGCTGGACCAGGAAGTGGACGTGATGGTGCTCAGCGTGGACGGCAAGGACGAGAAGATTGCCCTGGGCATCAAGCAGACCCAGCCGAACCCGTGGAAGCAGCTTTCCGAGCGCTACCCGCTCGGCTCCGTGGTGATGGGCACCGTCCGCAACCTCACCGAATACGGCGCATTTGTCCAGATTGAAGAGGGCATTGACGCCCTGCTGCATGTCAGCGACCTGTCCTGGACCAAGAAGGTCACGAACCCGGCCGAGGTCCTCGAAAAGGGCCAGGAGGTCGAGGTGCGCGTGCTGAACATTGACCCCGACAACGAGAAGATTAGCGTCGGACTCAAGCAGCTTCAGGACGACCCGTGGCTTGAGGTTATCAAGGACCTCCCGGTCGGCGCGCATGTCGAGGTGGAAATCGCCAAGCTGGTCAGCTTCGGCGCCTTCGCCCGCTTGGGCAACGGCATTGAGGGCCTGATTCACGTCAGCGAACTGGCCTCCGACCGCGTCCAGAAGCCCGAAGACGTGCTCAAGATCGGCGACAAGGTGATGGCGAAGGTCATCAACATCAGCCCGGTGGACCGCAAGATCGGCCTGAGCATCCGCGAATACGAGCGCGACATCGAGCAGGCCGCCATGGCCGAGCACGGCCAGAGCAGCGGCCGCTCGGTGGATGTCGGTGCCGCCATGCGCGGTTCCGTTCCGGCCAGCATGATCCAGGCCGGCCGTTCCCTTGAGGATGTCGCCCACGAACTGATGGTGGCCGTGAGCCGTGTCGAGTCCGCCCAGCGCGCCGACAAGGCCGCCGCCAAGGCCGCAGCCGAAGAGCAGGCTGCCGCAGAGAAGGCGGCCGCCGAAGCACCTGTCGCCGAGGCCGCAACCCCTGTGGAAACCGAGGTAGCCGCCGAAGAGGCGGCGCCCGAGGCGGAAACGGAGAAGTAACTTAACCCGTTGACATCCTTCGCGAGCGCCGTTCCCGAGATGGCGCTCGCGTTTTTTGCATCATGGACGCGGCCCGAAATTGTGCGCCTTTGGCGCGGCGGGCGGTACCAAGGAGAATGCAGTATGAGTTCGGCAAAGAAACCGCATCACAGGATGGCCGGCCAGACCATGACGGGGGCGGACATGGTCATGCAGGTGCTGGCCGATGAGGGGGTGGACACGGTCTTCGGGTACAGCGGCGGGGCGATCCTGCCCACCTACGACGCCGTGTTCCGCTGGAACCGGGACAACGCCGGCAAACCCATCAACCTCGTTGTCCCGGCCAACGAGCAGGGCGCCGGGTTCATGGCCGCCGGCTATGCCCGCGCCAGCGGCAAAGTGGGCGTGTGCATTGTCACTTCCGGGCCGGGCGCGACCAACAGTGTCACCCCCGTCCGCGACTGCATGGCCGACTCCGTTCCCATGGTGCTCATTTCAGGGCAGGTGGCCCGCGCCGCCATCGGCACCGACGCCTTCCAGGAGGCGCCCGTCTTCAGCATCATGAGTTCCTGCGCCAAGCACGTCTTCCTCGTCAAGAACGAGGAGGAGCTGGAGGCCACCATCCGTACCGCCTTCCACATCGCCCGCAGCGGCAGGCCCGGCCCGGTGGTCATTGACCTGCCCAAGGACGTGCAGAACTGGCACGGCGCCTACAAGGGCGAGGGCATGCTGCCCCTGCCCGGCTACCAGCAGCGCATTGACGCCCTCAAAGCGGCCAAGATGTCCAAAGAGACCGCCCGCGACTTCTTCCGCATGCTCCGCCGCTCCAAGCGGCCCCTGCTCTACGTCGGCGGCGGCGTCATCCTCTCCGAGTCATCCGAAGTGCTGCGCGCGTTCATGCACCGCTACCAGATTCCCGCCGTTACCACGCTCACCGGCATCGGCGCGGTGGACACCACCGATGACCTCGCCCTCCACATGCTCGGCATGCACGGCACCGCCTACGCCAACTACGCCGTCGAGGACTGCGACCTGCTCATCTGCGTCGGCGCCCGCTTTGACGACCGCGTCGCCGGGCTGCCCAGGCGCTTCGCCGAAAACGCCGTCATCGCCCAGATTGACATAGACGCGGCCGAAGTTGGCAAGGTCAAGGCGGTGGACTGGAGCTATGTCGCCGACGCCGGGGCCGCCCTGCGCGACCTCATGGAATACGGCGTTGACGTGCACACCGACCATCCCCGCTGGCTCAGGCACGTGGCCGACATGAAGAAGAAGCACCGCCAGGACTTCAACCGCAAGAGCGACATCATCCAGCCGCAGGCCGCGCTTGAAGTGCTCAACGAGCTGACCAGGGGAGAGGCGATCATCACCTCCGGCGTCGGCCAGCACCAGATGTTCTGCGCCCAGTACCTCGACTTCAGGGAGCCCCGCACCTGGATCACCTCC
>CALDSM010000447.1 GCA_937923585.1 uncultured bacterium | reverse complement strand
ATCAACATCATCTCCACCGGCGAGAAGGTGCGCGCCGAGGCCGACAATTTCCGCGACAACAAGGACTGGGCCAACGCCATCAAGACGTACCGCCAGGCCATCGGCTTCTTTGAGGCGGTGGACGACGAGTTCAAGGAGCAGTCCAACACGGCCAAGGAAAACGTCCGCAAACTCAAGAATTCCATCAAGGGCGTGGTGAACGACGTGCTCGACGCGGCCAGCTCCGCAATAGACGAAGGGGACCGCGCCAAAGAGGGCAACCGCTTCGACGAGGCCGTCGGCAACTACGACAAGGTGACCGCCATCGTCAGCGTGATCCCGGACGACGAGAATGCCGCCGTGCTCCAGGACAAGGCGAGCATGCTGGAGTTGTCGGCGAAGAAGAAGGAGGAGGCCAACATCGCCAAGGTGCGCTACGAGACGGCCATGGCGGAGCAGGCCAAGCAGGCGCAGCAGAACGCCGCCGGCGGGGCCAAGCCGGCCGCGGCAGCGCCCGCACCCGCGCCCGCGCCGGTGGCCCCTGCGGCCCCCGCAGCCCCAAAATGAGCGACTGACAAAAGGCAACGACTGTCCGCGCCGTCCCGGTGGAAACGCCGGGGCGGCGCGGTGTTTTGAGGCATGACAACACACACCAAGACGCATGAATTCCGGTATGTGGTGCTGCACAGCAGAAGTCGTACAATTGAATATTGAATGTTCAATTGTACAAGGTGTAGAATGCCGGATATGTAGAGACAGGCACATGCCGTCGCCCAAGTTCCCTTTGAGGGGGGGGCGGCGATGTGCTGCGCAGAAGGCAAACCATGATACATCGGCATATGGAAAAGGTTCTCTTGGCCACCGCGCGCGCCTATCCGGTTCTGACCGTAACCGGACCGCGCCAGTCTGGGAAGTCTACGCTGGTCCGCAAAGTCTTTCCTGGCCATGACTACGTGTCACTGGAGAACCCCGACGACCGCGCGTTCGCGATGGAAGACCCGCGCGGCTTCCTGAACCGCTTCACGGGCGCAGTGATTTTCGACGAAGTCCAGCGCGTGCCGGAGCTGCTCTCCTATTTGCAGGGCCGGGTGGACGAGGAAGACCTGCCGGGGCGCTATATTTTGACGGGCTCCCAGAACTTCCTGCTGCTGGAAAAGGTGACGCAAAGCCTGGCGGGAAGGACAGCGATCTTTCAACTGCTACCCTTTTCCCGCGCAGAACTGGCAGGACGCAAACCGATGGCCATGGAGGAGATCGGCCACAGGATTCCGAAGCGCACCGGGGGGGAAGGCACGCTTTCGGAAACGCTGTTCAAGGGTTTCTATCCGCGTATCCACGACAAGGGACTGAAACCCCAGGACTGGCTGCGCAACTACCACCAGACGTATATCGAACGCGACGTCCGCACCATCGTCCAGGTCGGTGATATCGAAACCTTCGGGCGTTTTGTCCGCCTGTGCGCAGGACGCACGGGTCAAATCCTCAATCTGTCCTCCATGGGTGCCGACTGCGGCATCAGCCACGCCACTGCCCGCCGATGGATGTCCGTACTGGAAGCCAGTTTCATTGTTCATTTGCTCCGCCCACATCATCAGAACTTCAGAAAACGCCTCATCAAATCCCCCAAGCTCTACTTCGTAGACACGGGACTGCTCTGCTATCTGCTGCGAATACGGTCCGCGGATGATTTGGCCGCGCACGCGCTGCGGGGTGCGGTCTTTGAAAATCTTGTGCTGACCGAACTCCTAAAGACAGCATTGAATCAGGGAACCGAACCCGACATCCACTACTGGAGAGACGTGACCGGACATGAAGTGGATTTCGTCGTGGGGCAGGGCCAAGTGCTGGCGCCCATTGAAGCCAAGTCCGGCGAAACCATCGCCAGTGACTACCTAAAAGGCATCCAGTACTGGCGCGGACTGCCCGGCCAGGACAAGGCGCCCGCCGCCCTGGTCTACGGTGGGGATGCCTCCATGATGCGCAGCCAAACGGCCTTCTACTCCTGGAAAGACTGGCTGTAAATCCTCGCCCGCTGTCAAGCGGTAACACTTTGGCCGACTGGCGCGGAAGTTCTCTTCTTGCTCTTGCTCTTGCTCTTGCTCTTGCGTCAGTTTGGGAGTCATGGAAATGACGAGAACTAACGCCTAATTTCGGGCAAGATTAAGAGGGAACCACGAGGCCGCCCACCCCCGTCGGCTAAACAGTCACGTCAAGTGTCCGTTCCGCCGGTCGCCAGGCGCATGATCGTTTCCTGGGTGGCGTCGGCACCTGCGATTTCGCCGGTGAGACGGCCCTCATGCATCACCAGAATACGGTCGCACAGGAGCAGGGTTTCGGGGAGTTCACTGGAAATGACCAGCACGGCCGTGCCGGCCGCGGCAAGATCACGGATGATCCGGTAAATCTCCGCCTTGGCACCCACGTCTATGCCGCGGGTGGGTTCGTCGAAGATAAGCACCTTTGATTCGGTGAACAGCCATTTGGCCAGCACCACCTTTTGCTGGTTGCCGCCGCTCAGGTTGCGCGCCAGTTGCTCGATGGACGGCGTCTTGACGCGCAGTTCCTCCACAAAGCGCCGGGCGATGGGCCGTTCGCGGCCCGGCAGCACCAGCGGGCCGGGACCAAGCGCCGCCAGGTTCGAGGCGGTGATGTTCTCGCGCACGCTCATCATCAGCACCAACCCCTGGTTCTTGCGGTCCTCGGTGAGAAAGCCCAGGCCGTGCGCGATGGCTTCGCGCGGCGAGCGGATTTGCACCGGCACGCCATCCACCCGGATCTCCCCGGCATCAGGCCGGTCCGCGCCGAAAATGGCCCGTGCCACTTCCGTGCGGCCCGAACCCACCAGTCCGGTCAGGCCGACAACCTCCCCCACCTTCAGGCAAAAGGAAACGTCCTGGAACGCACCGCGCCGGCAAAGCCCCCCGACCCGCAGTCGTTCTGCTCCAGGCGCGCGGTGTTCCTCCGGCCGCCCCTCCGACACCTCACGGCCGACCATCATGCGGATCAGTTCGTCGCGTGTCACGTCGCACATGTCGCGTGTGGCGATGTGCCTGCCGTCGCGCATCACCGTGACGCGCTGCGCGATGGCAAACAGTTCTTCCAACCGGTGCGAAATGTAGACCACCCCGATGCCGCCGCGGCGCAGCTTCTTGATCAGGCCGAACAGCGTCTCCAATTCATGCCCGGTCAGCGTGGCGGAGGGCTCGTCCATGACGATGATGCGCGCGTTGACCGACAGCGCCTTGGCTATCTCGACCATCTGCTGCTGTGCCACGCTCAGTTCGCCCACGGGCCGGCGGGTGTCCAGGTCCATGCCGATGCGGTCCAGCACGGCGCGCGCGTCCGCGTGCAACTGCCGCCACGAAATCAGCCTGCCCCGTCCCCCGAGCAGCGCGCGACCCAGAAAGATGTTCTCCGCCACGCTCAACCGCGGCACCAGGTTGAACTCCTGGTAAATCAGGCTGTTCCCCAGATCGCGGGC
>CALDSM010000446.1 GCA_937923585.1 uncultured bacterium | reverse complement strand
GGCGACCACCGAGATCTACACTCTTTCCCTACACGACGCTCTTCCGATCTATTCAAGGTCAACCGTGTACAGAAACGCATAGATAAGCTGGCCCATGCCGTGCTTGTCCAGATAGCCGATGGTCGTACGGAAATCGGGGCCGTTCCAGTCGCCGGCCCGGTCCCACCATCCCCAGTCGCGGTGATAGACGTCCGCACCCGTATATCGCATCAGGTCGGCAACGCGGAACACCTTGCGGAACGCGCTGTCCATATCGGGTCGGCCGCCTGTCCACGACACGCCCGGCTGGCCCCATCCGGTGCCGTTCATCCAATAGCCGAGCATGCGGATCGCCGGGAACCAGCCTTCCCGCGTATAATCCCACAGGTATTTGTACTGCCAATCAAGGCACTCGTTCCCGGCGTTGTCGAGGTCTTCACGAAACAGGCCCGTAAAGGACTTCGGGGTGTTCATGGACTGGCCCGGTTCCAGCGTGTTCTTGTATCCCGCCACCTCCAGCCCGGCTGCCACGTCGCCCTGCGCGTTTGCGGAGAACGATGATGTCCAATGCCCGAAATAGTCCCAGCCCACGAAGACACCCTGCTTGGTATCGCGGTTGTACAGCGCGTACCACGGCGCGTAGGTCGAAGTGCCGGGACGGAACCCGTATCCGCCCGAGGCCTGGCCGTTGCCCGTGTTGCACACGGCTCCGGTCACATGCAGTTTCCCCGCCTTGGGCGCAGTCCACACGCGCACAGCGTCCTGCCCCGCGTCGGGATGCTGGTTGCCCGCGCCGACGAACGGCGTGCCCGTCGTGTTGTCCTTTTCCTTGCGCCACTGCTGCGGCAGTGGGTAGTACACCAGGTCCACAAACTTCCCGTCCTCAATGTACTGGTACCACCAGCCGTTCTTGCCCTGTTCGCCGCTGAATTCTTTGCTCGCCTGGTGCGCTTCTCCATCCGCATAGGTGATGACCGGATCAAACGCCGTCGTGTCAAAGCCGATACCGCCGTTCATATTGGCGAGGAACACCAGCCTGTCCCCCGCCGCCACATCAACCGTCAGGTCAAACGATTCGGTGACCGTCGCATTGGCCACGTACTTCCACCCGCTTTCCGGCCAGACCTGCGTGTCATTGTGCAGGATCTTCGCATTCACGCCGTCCCCCGGAAAGGACATCTTCGACAGGTTCAGCGGAAACGGTTCATACGAATCGAAACGGCGCGGTGTTGCCGGGTCCAGCTTTTCGGTGCGGAGGTCCCAAGACCCCGGTTGGTTCTCGCCGCCGGTCATCCACATGAAGTCGAGGGATTCCAGATTCCCCATCCGCAACCCCGCGTTTAGGAATCCCGGATTGACCAGGCTGACCGCTGCGCTGCCGATATTGGTGAAAGTGGTCCATTCGCGGACTATGCTTGATTCGGGGTATACCACATAGTGCCTGGTGGCCTCGATTCCGTCCCGGCTCAGGCGAAGGTCCAGTTGCAGTTCACCCTGCGCCCCCTTCGATTCTGCCGCGTCCACCAGAGCCCATCCCCCACTCGCGCCTGTTATTCGGTTCTCCGGCGCGTCCAGCGAAAAGGACACTTCGGCCCCTCCCGCCGACAGCTCTTGCCCGGAGCCCTTGTCCTTGAACGCCTTCTGCACCAGTCTCCCCTCCTCCAGCGCCACCACCCGCTCCACTGTCGCGGTGCCCAGCGTCCAGGCATTGCCCTCACGCTTGATGTACCCGTCCGACGGTTCCGCAAGGGCATGACTGCCCACGACGGCTGCAATGAGCGCCAGCCCAAACGGGTGCAAGAATCGGTGCGTCATCTCTCTGTTCCTCCTGAAAGGCGTGCGATGTTCAGCACAAACAACGATGCCGTGTGGTCACGACCAGAACGTTGGTGCGGCATTATAGCATCCGAACGCGACACGCGCGGGTTTTGATGGTAAGGCCCTTCTTGAACCCCGCACATTAGTCTGTACCATTCTTCCGTCCGTTTCCGTCCGTTTCCGTCCGTGTCCGCCGGTGCTTGTCCGTACGAGGCTGTGTGCCTCTGTGGCCTCTGTGGTTCACCGGCCTTTGTGATAAAGTGACTTGCGAATGGAGAACCTCACATGAAGAGTAATTGCGATGGTCTGGAAAGAAGGCAGTTCCTGTCAGATCGGAAGAGCACACGTCTGAACTCCAGTCACGATCAGATCTCG
>CALDSM010000445.1 GCA_937923585.1 uncultured bacterium | reverse complement strand
CGACACCAACAGCGTGCTGCTCGCGCCCGGCACCGTGCCGCCCGGCAGCAGCCCGCTCACGATCATGGTGAATCCCTCGCGGTACTTGCAGGTAAAGGTGTACTCCTCCGGGGTGTCGAAAAGACCGTTCGGGTCCACGGGCCATTTGGCGCTGCCCTCGACTTCCACCGGCGCGCTCAGTTCGGTGTCCATGCCCCAGTTGGCGATGTCTATGTGGTGCCCAGCCCAGTCGGTGAGCTGGCCGCCCGCATAGTCGCTGATCCAGCGGAAATTCCAGTGGCAGCGCGCCTCGCAGTAGGGCGCCCACGGCGCGGGGCCGAGCCACATGTCATAGTCGAAGCCCGGCGGCGGGTCCGACGGGGCCGTGCTGCCCGCATGGATGGAGTTCTTGTTGGGCAGGCCGACCTTCACCGTATGCACCTTGCCGATGCGCCCGTTGCGCACCAGTTCGCAGGCCTGGCGGAAGTTCTCGACCGACCGCTGCCACGAGCCGGTCTGCCACACGCGGCCGTAGCGGTGTACCGCATTCACCACCGCGCGGCCCTCGGAGATGTTGTAGGCCAGCGGCTTTTCGCCGTAGATGTCCTTGCCTGCCCGCGCGGCCCACACGCCGAGGATGCCGTGCCAGTGATCCGGCAGCGCCAGCGACACCGCGTCAATGTCCGTGCGCGCCAGCACCTCGCGGAAGTCGTTGTACAGCCTGCAGTCGGTGTTGCCGTACTTCTCATTCACCATCTTGGCCGCGCGCTCGCGGTGGCCGGTGTCCACGTCGCACACGGCCAGCACCTGCGCGCCCTTCTCGTCCAGAAAAGCCTCCAGATTTCCCGTGCCCATGCCGCCCACGCCGATGGACGCCATCGTGATGCGGTTGCTCGGCGCCACCGCGCCGTCCAGCCCCAGCGCCGATCCGGGAATGATGTACGGAAACGCCGCGGCGCCCGCCGCGGCCCCGGCCGTCCGCGTCAGAAACTGGCGCCGTGTCAAAGCCGACTTCTTCTGCTGCATGCCCTTGGTCTCCTGCCGTTTGGTTGTCCGCGCCGGGGCGGTGCGCCCGCCGCGCGGCGTGTCTGCGTGCGCGTGGAATCCAACCATGATATATGGTCCGGCCCGGCCTGTCCAGCGCCGCGGCGGCACGAACGACCAGCCCGCTCAAAGACAGGGAATCCAGGGAACTGGTTTCATTTTGGGCGTGGCGGCGGTCTCAGCAAAAAGAACTCCCCCGCCGGCAGCATGGCCGGCGGGGGAGGAATGTCTCTTTGGCGGTTCAGTCCTTGCAGAGGATTTTCGGAACCTTCGGCGCGTGGAGGTGCTCCAGTGTGGGCATTCTGCCGATAAGCGGCCTGGCGTATCGGACGAAGTCGTCGGTTACGTTGTTGCCCTCGGCGTTGATGAAGTTTTCGGGCATTTCGGTGGCGTGGCGCGCCACGGTGCCCAGCGGCGTCAGGTAATAGGACACCGCATAGTTGCCCTCGCGCTTGATGGCCACGGAGCCGTCGCAGTTGTGGCGGATGGCGAACCGGGCGGCCTTTTCGCCGACGGCGCGGGCCTCGGCCTGGTCCACTTCGGAGACACAGCCGAGGAAGGAGCGCTGCAGATAGCCGAATGTGTCGGACCGCACGCGCTTGATGCCCATGGCCTTGACCTCGCCGGCCAGCAGGTCGCCCAGGGCTCCGGTGCCGGAGAGCTGCACGTTGCCGTGCGCGTCCTTCTCGCCGCCGGTGAAGGCCGCGATGATGGGCGTGCCGTTCTCGTCAACGATGCCCTCGGACACGGCAATGACGCACCGTCCGTACTTCTCATAGACGGACTTGACGTCGGCGATGAATTTCTCTTTCGCGAAGGCGCGCTCGGGCAGATAGACGAGGTGCGGGCCGTCGTCGGGGTATTTCCGGCCTAGGACGCTCGCGGCCGTGAGGAAGCCGGCGCTGCGGCCCATGACAACCGCGATGTACACGCCGGGGATGGCCCGGTTGTCGAGGTTGGCGCCGGCGAAGGCCTGCGCCACGAACTTGGCGGCGGAGCCGTAGCCGGGGCAGTGGTCGGTGACCTTGAGGTCGTTGTCAATCGTCTTGGGCACGTGGACGACGCGCAGGTCGTAGCCTGCCGCATTGGCCTGCTCGTTGACGATCCGGCAGGTGTCGGCGCTGTCGTTGCCGCCGCAATAGAAGAAGAAGCGGATGTTGTGGGCGCGGCACGACTCGAAAATGGACTTGCAGTAGTCCAGGTCCGGCTTGTCGCGCGTGGACAGCAGCCCGGCCGACGGCGTGACGGCCACGGCCTCCAGATTGTGCGTGGTCAGCTCGGTCAGGTCGAGGAAATCCTCGTTCTTGATGCCGCGCACGCCATGCACCGCGCCGTAGATGTGGGTGACCTGCGCGTGCTTGCGCGCCTCGAGGACGACTCCGGCAACGCTCTGGTTGATGACTGCGGTGGGTCCGCCGCCCTGGGCGACGAGCGCCTTGCCTTCCAGACGGGACATGATACGCGTCTCCTTCTCAGTTGGGAGTGAAAATAGCCGCCGGCGCGGCCCTGATGCCGCGTGAAGGGTGTGGAATTATCGCATGCCCGAAGCGGGGCGTGCAACCGGACGGCGAAGAATCGGAAGATCAGACGGCGTTCTTTTCGATATAGCGCACATCCTCCAGATCCTTGAAGTGCGCGTCTTGGGTCCAGAGCAGCGCGCCGCAACTGCGCGCCGTGGCCAGGATGATGCTGTCCGCCATGGGAAGTTTCAGTTCCCGGGCGAGCAGGGCCGCCTCCACGGCGATAGCATGATCTACCGGGACCATTGTCCCCTCTCTCATAACAGCGGCGGCGTCTAAGGCTTCATCCTGGCCCGAACGAACGAGAAGGCTCTTGAATACTTCATAAATACAAATGGTCGGAACTGCAAGAGTGCCATCCCTCGCCTCCAACGCAGGCGCAAAAAAATCGGCATTCGGCCCCCCACCGATGTACTCCAGCCAGCCGCACGAGTCCACCACGTTCACACCCGGTCTTCCTCATCCCGCTCCGGATCAGTGTTAAGTCCCGGCAGACTGCCTCGCAAAGAACGGATATCTTTGACGGGCACTAATTGAATGTTGCCGCCAATTCGAAAGACCGCCAGTTTCTGACCCGGTTGCAGTCCCGCCCGCTCCCTGATCCCTTTCGGAATCACCACCTGAAATTTCGGCGAAACGGTTACCGTATCCATACTGATTCTCCATCGATGGGTTCTTCGTAAAGTATGCCCGATTCCACCGCGGAACACAAGGACTTCATCCAGTTTATATCAGGTATGGGTAACCGCATGGACTGCGGTAGTAACCGCTCTGGCGCGGACGCCTGCCAAGTTCTATTCTTCAAACTCAAAGCCACCCACTGTCTTCAACAGACGGCGTGCTTCTTCAAGTTCGCTGGACAGCACTTGAATTGCCACCGGACAGGAGAGCGGCTTCGCTGCAAGAGTGCCGGCGAAAGCCCCCGGGAGAAAGTCGTTAAGATTCTCTGTGATAGAGCAGCAGATTCCGTGCTCCTCCAGAACAGATTTGGCCAGGTTGGCCCCGATTCCGTCTGATGCGGTCATCAAGTGCACGAAACGTGCATTATTCAGTCGGTCTTCCGGCGGCAGCCCATCAACGAGCCCAATGTTGCATTCCGGACATTCGGATTGACCGCCACTGTATTCGGATTGGCACTTGGGGCAGAACATTTAAAGCCTCCTTAGCCGTTAACAAGGCGGCTTGTGGTGCTGACTTTACTGCTTTGTGCTTCCAACCAAAGCGGTGTTGCTGCCACCGCAGTCCATGGCGTCAGCCTCCGGAAGAATGCTCCTTTACGGTGCCCGGTTGTCCCCCATTTCGGAGACAGCTGTATTCGCGGCCCTCTCCTCCGCCTCGTCCGGGGGCGCGGTCTCGAAGGCCTCGTCCACCATGTCGAGCACACGGCGGGCACTGCGGCGGCAGCTTTGCAGGGCGCCGCGCTGCTCGTTGCCCAGTTCACCCATTTCCTCGTCGAGCAGCATGTCAATGAAGCCGAGGATGGCCGACAGGGGCGAGCGCAGCCGCCGCGCCACGGTCGTGTAGAACTCATCGCGCAGTTCGTTGACGCGCTGAAGCTCGCGGTTTGCCGTCTCAAGCTGCGACTTGGCCTGGCGCTGGGCGTCCTGAGCGTCCTTCTGCTCGGTGATGTCGCGAAACATGGCCACGAAGAAGCGGCGCCGATCACGGATGAAGGAGTGAATGTGCATGTCCACGCTGCGCTCGTTGCCGTCGGGACGCACCAGGAGCATCTCGTCGTGAAATTCGCCGGTGCGCCGGGTGGCCTCCATCCGGTCGGACAGCAGCCCGTCGTCAAACAGAAACTCGCGGAAGCGGCGCCCGATCAGGCCCCCGTGCGGCAGGCCGAAGAAGGCGCAGGCCTGCCTGTTGGCCTCCGCGATGAACTCATTCTCGCCGTACACAACGATGGGTTCGGCGGTGTTGTCCAGTATGGTGCGGAGGGTGGCCTCCGACGACAGCAGCTCGCGCGCGCGCCGCGCGGCGTCGGCCTCGGTCAGCCGCAGCAGCCTGCCTAGCTGGTGCATGATCCAGCCGCAGAATCCGAGCAGCGCGAGGACGACATAGACGTTTGCGGCCGTTTCATCCACGCCGTTCACCGCCCAGTCGCCCATGATGGTGAAGGAATAGGCCGCGCACACCGTCACGGCCAGCCATGAATTGCGCCGGCCGCCGGGCGTGTAGACATTGCAGCCGATCAGGAAGAGTATGAACAGCGCCGCCAGCGGGCTGGTGTCCCCGCCGGTGAAGGCGACCAGCAGGACGGCCCGGCCCAGATACAGCATGAAATTGACCGGCGACAGGAACAGCCCGTACCGCTGGGTGTACAGCACCCAGTGCGTGAAGGCGTTGTGCAGCAGTGCGGTGCCTGCGGCCACGGCAAGCATGGAGCCCTGAAACACGTCGGCCCCCGAAACGTGCATGAGCACGACGAAGGCGTAAAGGAGATAGCGCAGGATGAGCAGGAAGACCTCAATCCGGAGCACCACGGCGACCCGGGGCGCGGCGGCGGCCGGTTCAGGATTCCCGGCAGGGCCCGATTCTCTCGCTTGCGTCGGCATGACGGCGGGCGTGCCGTGCGGCCGCGCGGCGCGGCCGGAACGGTCCCTTCCTCCTATTGCTCCTCCAGCGCCTGGAGGATGTCCTTGGCATACAGGTTTCTTCGGTATGGTCCGAGGGAGACGATCTTCTCCAGGTCCTCCTCGGCGCGCGGATGCTTCTCGGCAATTTCCACCGCCGTGCGGCGCGCCAGAATAACGTCCGACTCAACACCGCGCTTGCGGGCGAGACGCTTCCTCATTTCGAGCAGCGCCTCATAGCGCTGGCTGAAACCGGGGCTTGTGGGGCGCGGCGCGGGCCGCCGGGGCTGTTTGGGCAGCGGGTCACGCCGCCCCTGGGCGACGGCCTGCTGCAGGCGGGCACCCAGGCGCCCAAGAAGCTTGTCGGAAATGCCGGGCACATTCTCCACCGGCCCCTTTTCCGTGACGGCGTGCTGGGCGATGCGCAGCAGCATCCCGTCGTTGATCACCTTGAACGGCGGGGTGTCCCGACGGCGCGCCTCCTCCTCGCGGTAGATGAACAGCGAGCGCAGGACCGCCTGTCCGCGGGGCGGCAGCTCGCGCACGCCGCGAATGTGCCAGAAAGCCTCGGGGTCAAAGACCCGTCCGGAAGGCTCCACATGCACGATGCTGCCAAAGATCTCCATCGCCTCCTCAAGGAGGCCCGCCTCGCGCAGCCGGTGCTCCAGGTCGTCGCGCAGCCTTAGCAGGTAATGCGTGTCATTCCTGGCGTATTCGAGCATTTCCGCCGAAAGCGGGCGGCGCGCCCAGTCAGCCTTCTGGTGCTTCTTGCTGAGTTCGACGCCGAAGACATCCTCAATGAATCCGGCCAGCCCCATCTTGGCGCAGCCCAGCACGCGCCCCGCCCACATGGTGTCGAACAGGTGGCGCACTTCCCAGCCATAGAGGCCTTTCAACAGCGTCAGGTCGTAGTCAACGGCGTGAAACACCTTCTCCACGGCCGGATCAGCGAGCAGCGCGCCGAATCCGGACAAGTCAAGCCCGGCCAGCGGGTCAATGATGTAATCCTGGTCCTCGGTGGAAACCTGGATGAGGCAAATCTGCTCGCGGTAGGCGTGCAGGCTGTTTGCCTCAAGGTCAACGGCGAACCGATCCGCTGCGCGCAACGCTTCCAGACAGTGCGCCCACGTTTCCGGCTGGTCAATCCATAGATACGCCTGATTCACCAATACTTCCTCAAATCAATAAATTCCTTCTCTCATGGTGGCGGCATTATACACCCCCGGCGGGGACAGGAAAAAGGGGGGGCGGCAACCGGGATTTCAAAGGCGGAAAGGAACCGCCCCGGGGAGTCTGGACGACTTTCCGGGGCGGATTGGATGCCTCAAAATGTGGGACAGGCACCATCGCCTGCCATCCATGGGCTTTGACTGTGAACCGACAGCCCAAGGGCGGCTGTCCCGCACGAACCCTAATACCGGTAATGCTCGGGTTTGAAGGGGCCTTCCACGGAAAGGCCCAGATACTCAGCCTGTTTGGGCGTCAGACATTCCAGATCGGCGCCCAGTTTGCCCAGGTGCAGCCGGGCGACTTCCTCGTCGAGTTTCTTGGGCAGCGTGTACACCTTGCCCTTCTCGTACTTCTCCGGTTCGGTCCACAGGGCGATCTGGGCCAGGGTCTGGTTGGTGAAGGAATTGGACATGACGAACGAGGGGTGGCCGGTGGCACAGCCCAGGTTCACCAGCCGTCCGCGTGCCAGCAGGATGATTTCCTTGCCGTCGGGGAAGACGAACTTGTCCACCTGCGGCTTGATGTTGATCTCGGTGATGGCCGGGTCGTTCTCCAGCGAGGCCACGTCTATTTCGGAGTCAAAATGGCCGATGTTGCACACGATCGCCTGGTCCTTCATGGCGCGCAGGTGTTCGCCCGTGATCACATCGCAGCAGCCGGTGCAGGTGACGAAGATGTCGCCGACCCTGGCGGCGTCGGCCATCTTCATGACCTGGTAGCCTTCCATGGAGGCCTGCAGCGCGCAGATGGGGTCAATCTCGGTGACGATGATGCGCGAGCCGAGGCCGCGCATCGCGTCGGCGCAACCCTTGCCCACGTCGCCGTAGCCGGCAACCACGGTAACCTTGCCCGCGACCATGACGTCGGTGGCGCGCTTGATGCCGTCGGCCAGCGATTCGCGGCAGCCGTAGAGGTTGTCGAACTTGGACTTGGTGACCGAGT
>CALDSM010000444.1 GCA_937923585.1 uncultured bacterium | reverse complement strand
CGACCACCGAGATCTACACTCTTTCCCTACACGACGCTCTTCCGATCTGTACGGAGAAGAGACGCCATAATACCAGGGCGTTCCGAAAGTGGATACGGCTGTTCCCGTCGTCTGCCAAGAACGGCCAAAACTGTTCGTCAATAAGGAAGAACTCGTGTGCCCGCTCAAGGTGACCCAGTTGGAAAAGGCGGGTAACGTTCCATGATAGTCCCCCGCGTATTTTGCGTGGAAAACGGTGCTACCATCGACAATGTAGTGCCGAATCTCCGCGGTCTTGCCGACAGACCAGGAAGACAGCGCAGCGGTATTACCCGAGTACGGTCCTGCGGAACCCGTTGTTGAAGTGATATCGGTGCTGGCCGCTTCGGACCCGCTGACGCTGTTTACAGCAAGCATCCATCCTCCGCCATCAGTCGTCATGTCACAGTAGCACACGAACGGCGCCATTGCACCTGTTCCATCCGGATCAATCCAATACATACCATCCGCCGCATTCGGATTGACGAACAGGATCTGTTGGGCCGAATAGCCGGGATTTGAGGCGGAAGAACCCAGGGGGGAGGAAAATGCCGGAGGAATCACCAGGATGGAAATTAGCAGCAGCCACGGCATAGTTCGAATCGTTCTCGTTACGTTCATGGCACCTCATCCTTCTGCGTTATGGGGTGTGGGACTGAAGATGGACAGTGGACAGTGGACAATTGACAATGAAGAACGAAGAGGGTCCTTTTGAGGTGGGGCCGTCCTGCTCCGGATAAAGACCCGCCCGGTTTGCGGTCTTAATCCTGTTCATCCTGTGCATTGCTGTTGAAACGACGTTCTGATTTTGTGAACCGTGTGGGGCAGACATTCGTATCTGCCGGTTTGAATTCACGGCAGGGAAGGCAGACAGGAATGTCTGCCGCACACTGCGCGCAATCACCGCTGTTTTCGGTGATTTTGAGGCATGGCGGTACAGAGACACCGGGGACACAAGGCAGGCGGGACGCCTGCGATACGTACCGCAGGCGTCCCGCCTGCCTTGTGCTTCGATTTGCCGAAAGCGGAAGAAATGGGGCTCTTTTTGAGTGCGTGCGGCCATGCCGCCGCTTTTCTTCGCCGTGGCCGTGCCGCGGCGGGTGTGCGAAAGCGTCGCTTCCGCACGGAAAGCGGCGGCATGGCCGCCGCAGTCAATAGGGGAAGCTGCGGTGCCGGGGGAGGAGATTGCCGCGCTGCGCTCGCAATGACGGACCTGGCTTCGTCCGCAATTATGGAAGTTGCAGCTCTCCCGTTGGGGCTCTGTCGCGATGGATTTCCCGCCATGCCTCTGACTGCGCACCCGCACCACCTCTGTAATACGTCCCTCTGCCATCACCGAATTCGCGCAACTGCCCCGCACGCATCCGGCGCAGGTGAATACTATAAGATCCCATCCGGGGTGTCAAGCAGAAACAGACGTCCTTCCGGCCCCGGAAGGCCCCCCCGCCTGGGCGACTCTTTGGGATAGACTGGACGGGATACGCTGCGCGATAATGTCTTGCGGCAGCCCTGAGGCATTTTTCCGTCCGCGCCCTCTGGTTGCATCCCGAAGGATATGCCGGCGTGAATGTGTTCCGAAGCGGTACACGCCAAGCCTGTCCCTGGATACGACGTGGACGGATTGGAAGCCAGCCGTTCTTGTGAGCGCTGCGTCCCGCAAGAGGGGCCTTCACGGGCCGTGACAAGGAGATGGCATGAAGATCGTTGCCGTGCTGGGAAGTCCGCGACTGAACGGAAACAGCGCCCTGATCGCCGGGTGCTTTCTGGAAACCGCCAGGCATCTTGGCGCTGAAACGCGGTCGTTCGCCCTGAACACGCTCAGCTACCGGGGCTGCCAGGCCTGCCGGGCCTGCAAGAAGCATTCCGAATTCTGCATCCTGAAGGATGACCTGTCGGAAGTGCTTCAGGCCGTGCGGGAGGCGGATGTGATTGTCCTTGCCTCGCCGGTGTACTACGGCGACGTCACGGGGCAAATGAAACTCTTCATAGACCGCACCTACTGCTTTCTCACGCCGGATTACATCACCAACCCGAACCGGTCGCGCCTGCTGCCGGGAAAAACGAGGGTGTTCGCCCTGACCCAGGGCATGGCCGACGAGTCGGGCTTTGCCGATGTGTTTCCCCGGTACAGCGAGATGATGAAGTTCAACGGAATAGAGCACGTCCATCTGATCCGCGCCTGCGGCCTATCGAAACGGGACGACGTGCTTCAGCGGCAGGACGTTCTGAAACAGGCGGAAGACCTCGCCAACCAGATGATGATCCAGTATATCGGGCGACGGTGACGCCCTTGGCCGCCGCCACCAACCGCAGGCCTGCCCCCTTCCCGGCGCCGGCCCGTCCGGCATTCCGATGGGACCGGGATGCATTGCCTTTTCACCGCAATCTATGGTTCACTTAGTCGCCATGGGAAACTCCAAGCCGGAAAAGAAGACAAAACAGGCTGCCAAGCGGACATCCGCGCGAAAACCGGGCGACAAACCGGGCCTTCGGGCACTTCTGACGACGGGGGTGTGCGCCGCCATAATCCTTGCCTGCGCCGCCATTTACGGCCAAACGCTCTGGCACGGGTTCGTCAACTATGACGACAACCTGTATGTCACGGAGAACCCGCAGGTGCAGGGGGGACTGCACCTCAAATCCATCGGCTGGGCCTTTGTCACGGAGAAGGCGTTCTATTTTCATCCGCTGACCTGGATGTCGCACATGCTGGACTGCTCCCTGTACGGCATGAACGCCGGGGGCCACCATTTCACCAACCTTTTCTTTCACGCGCTGGCTTCGGTGCTCCTGTTTCTGGCGTTGAGGTTTCTAACCGGCGCTTTCTGGCCGAGCGCCGCCGTGGCGATGCTGTTTGCGGTGCATCCGCTTCACGTGGAATCGGTGGCTTGGATAGCCGAGCGCAAGGACGTGCTCAGCGCGGTCTTCTGGATGCTGGCTTTGGGCGCCTACGGCCTGTACGTGCGGCGGCCCGGCCCGGTGCGGTACGCGGCCATCGCCGCCGCCTTCATCCTGGGCCTGATGTCGAAGCCCATGGTGGTGACACTGCCCTTCGTGCTGCTGCTGCTCGACTATTGGCCCCTGGACCGCGTGGACCGCTCCGCATCCTGGGGCACCATGGTCCGAAGGATGGGATGGCTGGCCCTGGAGAAAACCCCGCTGTTTCTCATCACGGCGGTTTCCTGCGTGAGCACGGTGATCATGCAGATACGGGGCAACAATCTGGAGGCCAGCGAGAAGTTCCCCATCCTGGCGCGGTGCGCAAACGCGCTCGTCGTCTATGTGCTTTACCTGGTGAAGTCCGTCTGGCCCTCCGGTCTTGCGGTGTTCTACCCGCACCCCATCTCCCGTCCGATGTGGCAGGTGGCCGGTGCGGCCCTGGTGCTTGCCGCAATCACGCTGTTCTGCCTGCGTGAAATCCGCCGCCGCCCCTATCTCATCGTCGGATGGCTCTGGTACCTGGGCGTGCTGCTGCCGGTGATTGAGCTGGTGCAGGCCGGCAAGTTCTCCCACGCGGACCGTTACACCTACCTTCCCTCCATCGGCGTGTTCATCATGGCCGCCTGGGGGGCGGCCGATCTGGCTGCGGCCTGGCGCGTTCCCAAACGCGCGGTGGCGGCCGTCTCGTGTGCTGCGCTCGCTGCGCTGGCGGTCTGCGCCGGCTTCCAGACGGCCCACTGGCGCGACAGCGGAACGCTTTTCCGCCATGCGCTGGACGTGGGGCAGGTGAGCACCAACGCCCTCAACAACCTGGGCGGATTTACCATGAACCAGCGGCGCTATGAGGAGGCCAAGACCTACCTGAAGCGCGCGCTGGAAAAGGATCCGAAATTCCTCTCGGCGCTCAACAACCTCGGCGCGTGCCTCATGTACCAGAAGGACTACGCGGGGGCTGAGGCGCCGCTCCGAAAAGCCCTTGAGGTGGACCCCAACGACTATGCGGCCACGAAAAATTTGGGCTCCACGCTCTCCAAGCTGGGGCGGCAGGAAGAGGCGTCCCGTTATCTGCAGAAGGCCCAGGAATTGGAGGCGGCCCGCAAGGCAAAACGATGACGCCCCCCGCCTGCGGAGGAACGTCCGCAGCCGCAGCTCCGCGCCCGGTTTACAGGGCGTGTTGCATCCCTAATTGAACCTGTGATTCACTGAAAGCCATGTCACCCCCGAAATCAGGAAAGAAGGCAAAACCGCGCGCACGGGAAGCCGCCGCGCACCCCCGCACCGCCGGACAGCACCCGCAGCGGTGCCTGGTCGCGGGCGTGTGCGCCGTCCTTGTTCTTGCATGCGTCGCCATATACGGCCAGACCCTCACGCACGATTTCACGAACTACGACGACAACCACTACGTCACCGAGAATCCGCACGTGCAGGCGGGCCTGACCGCGGACTCCATTCGGTGGGCTTTTGTCACGGAGAAGGCGCTCTACATCCATCCGCTGACCTGGCTTTCGCACATGCTGGACTGCACCCTCTACGGCATGCAGCCCTGGGGTCACCACCTCACCAACCTTGTTTTTCACGCCGCGGCTTCAGTGCTGCTGTTCCTGGCGCTGCGGTTCCTGACCGGTGCGCTTTGGCAGAGCGCGGCGGTCGCGGCGCTGTTTGCGGTGCATCCGCTCCACGTCGAATCCGTGGCGTGGGTTGCCGAGCGCAAGGACGTGCTCAGCGCGTTTTTCTGGATGCTGGCGCTGTGGGCATACGGCCTGTACGTCCGGCGCGGCGGCGTGCTGCGCTATGCCGCCGTTGCGGCTGCCTTCATACTCGGCCTGATGTCGAAGCCCATGGTGGTGACGCTGCCCTGTGTGCTGCTGCTGCTGGACTACTGGCCCCTCGACCTGGTGGACCGCGGCGCGCCTTTGGGACAAATGGCGCAAAGAATGGGCCGGCTGGCACTGTGGAAGGCCCCCCTGTTTCTGATAACCGTACTCTCCGCGGCGAGCACTTATATCATGCAGGCGGGCGGCAACAATCTGTCCTTTGGCGAGAAGGTTTCCCTCGTGAACCGCTGCGCCAACGCCGTGGTGGTCTACGTGCTCTACCTGGTCAAGACCGCATGCCCCTTCGCGCTGGCGGCGTTTTACCCGCACCCCATCACGCGCCCGCTGTGGCAGGTCGCCGGGGCGGCCGTCATACTGGCGGCCGTCACGCTGTTCTGCCTGCGCGAAATCCGCAGACGCCCTTATCTGATTGTTGGATGGCTTTGGTACCTGGGCACGCTCGTGCCGGTCATTGAACTGGTGCAGGCGGGCGACTTCTCCCACGCGGACCGTTACACCTACTTGCCCTCGATCGGCGTGTTCATCATGGTTGCGTGGGGCGTTGCCGACCTGGCCGCGGCGTGGAAAGTGCCCCGGCGCGCGGTGGCTGTCGCTTCCGTTGCCGCGCTCGCCGCGCTGACCGTTTGCGCGGCGGTCCAGACCAGCCACTGGAAGAACAGCAAGACGCTCTTCCTCCATGCCATCGCCGTTGGACACACGAGCGCACTCGCTTTCGACAACGTGGCCGCCTATGACATGGAAAGGGGAGACTACGACGAGGCCCGGGACTGTCTGACGAAGGCGCTGGAAATCAACCCCAAAGACCTGAAGGCGCTCAACAACCTTGGCCTGGCTGCAATGAGCCAGGGGCGCAACGACGAGGCGCGGGCATGGCTGGAAAAAGCGCTCGCGCTCAGGCCGGACCAGGTCAGCGTCCTCACCAACCTTGCGAAGCTCGCCAAGGACCAGAACCGCCATGACGAGGCCAGAACGTATCTGGAGAAGGCGCTTGAACTGGACCCGGCATCAATCAACGCCCTCAACAACATGGGCGACCTCGCCATGGACCAGCAGCGTTACGGCGAGGCCAGAAATTGCCTGGAGAAGGCGCTGCGGGTGGACCCGAAAAACACCAGCGCCCTCACCAACATGGGCAAACTCAACATTCTTGAGAAACGCTATGACGAGGCCAGGGCCTGCCTGGAGAAGGCGCTGCAAAGGGACCCGGACAACGTCAACGTGCTGAACAATCTTGGCGGATGCCTGCTGTACCAGGAGCAGTACGAAGAAGCGCAGCGTTATCTCCGCAGGGCGCTGGAAATTGACCCGAAGAGCGTCTCGGCCATGAACAACCTGAGTTACGCGCTGACCAAAATGGGACGTCAGGAAGAGGCCGCCGCGTGGACCAGGAAGGCCGCGGAAGCGGGGAAATAGCGGCATCCTGAACCCATCCTTCCACGGCGGCCGAACGTTTCGGCCGGCCGGAAGCCGGAGCGTGCCGGGCCAATCATTTCAGCCACTTCTCCAGCCATGCAATGGCATCGTCCTGTGCGGGTACCTTGAGCGAATGGGGCAGGTCGTAATACTTGCAGAGAAAGCTGTCCGGCGCGCCCATGCGTTTGTAGATTTCGGCCAGTTTGGCCTCGGCGGCGCGCATGCCGTCGAGCGGGAACAGGCTGTCCTGCAGGCAGTTGATGACCATGAGCGGGTTGGGGCCGTTCAGTGCGGTCATGTCGGTCAGGTCGAGCCAGTTCACCTGGCCGGGTACGTGCAGCATCCAGGTGTGGTTCTTGGAGTGGTGGTGGGGCAGCGAGGTGTAGGGTGTCATCCAGCCGGCCACAACACCCGCTTTCAGGCGCGGGTCCAGGCCGAACAGGTAGGCCGCGCGCCAGCCGCCGATGGACAGGCCCATGCAGCCGATGCGCGAAGCGTCCACTTCGGGCCGGGTCAGCAGGTAATCCACGCTGGCGATGTCGCCCTGCACGAGAATGCCCGGCCAGGTCGTGCCCGCGTCGAAGATGGTCTTGGCCATGGTGCTCTCGTGGTCGCCGGAGACGTGGTTGAACTCGCGGATGTACGCGTCGCTTCCGGGCGTGAGTTTCTTCAGGTCCTCGGTATAGCGTTCGGGCATCGAGTCCAACGGAAGCCGCTGCACACCGAAGTAGAACGCGTCCGGCACCAGCACCACAAACCCGTGCCGGGCCAGTTCATCGGCAAAACAGCGCCCGCCGTAGGTTCCGTTGATTAGGTCCTCCAGCACCTTGGTCGGGTTGTCAGTCTCAGTTATCTTCTCCTTGCCGTAGTAGTAGAACCCGCTGTGGCAATGCAGCGCGACCACGGCCGGCGCAGGCTTGGCCAAGCCGTCGGGCACCAGCAGAAACGCCTCCGTCTTGCGGTCGGCGGTGATGGAATAGCGGACAAGGTAACGGGTGTAGCCCGCCTTCTTGGCGGTTTCCAGCACTTCCGCGTTGGGCGCAGGGGCCGGGTCGGGGTGATAGTTCAGCAATTCGGCCATCTTCTCCCGACCCTGTTTGCTCCAGATTTCGCGGTCGGGCCAGTTGCCCGTCAGATAGGAAATGGCATTGGAGTGCTTTTCCGCGTACCGGTTCAGAAAGCCGAAGTAGTCGCCCACGTCGCTGGACATCGCGTCGGCGCCGTGGGTGATCAGCGGAAGCAGCATCAGCAGGGAACTGGCCATGGTCTCGCTCCTTGAGATTGGTTCGCCGGACACACAGAATAGCGGATTCCCGACGGATATTGAAAGGCCAAGAACAGGCGTTTCATAATAGTCCCGTGAATCAGAGGGGCCATCAATCATGGACTATCAGGCACAGGAAATGCGTGAACGGCATATCAGAAGATTGGGTCGTTTCCTTGCGCGGCACAACGCTCCCCGGACAGAGATGAGCCTAATCGTGCTGTTGACGGGGGCGGCGGGATTATTGGTGTCCGTGGCGCTTCTCCACGCCGGCCTGCATGCCATGTGGCTCCGGTATGGGCTCAGCGTGCTTGCCGCCTATGCAGTCTTCCTTCTGCTCGTCAAGATCTGGCTGGAGTTTCACAGGCCAACGTCACGGATACGGGAAAATGATCGGCCGGATGCCCTTGAATTGTGCCAGACGACGGCGGAGGGATTGCCGTATCTGCCGTCGGACGGTCCGAATTACGGCGTTGCCGACATTGTGGACATTGATTCTTGGGAAATCCTGGCCTATCTGGCACTGGGAGCGGCAACCCTTTCCCTGTTTGCCAGTTCGGCCTATGTGGTTTGGATCGCACCGGAATTCTTCGGCGAGGTGCTGTTGGATGGGGTGCTGACGCTGAGAGTCTATCGTCGTCTGCGTCAAACGGACATGCAGCATTGGACCGTGGGCGTGTTTCGCCGGACTGCCTTCCCTGCACTCCTGGTGCTGACCACGTTCATGATCGCTGGAGGCGTCATGCAGGTGTGCGCGCCGCATGCGCAAACGATTGGCCAGGTCTTGGCGCAACTCACGGCAGCGGTTTAGAGGCGGCCGCTGCGCGTTCATGGCCGACGCGCTTCTCTTGCCGCCTCGTTGGTGCAAACCTTCTCGGACTCAGGCACGGGGTGTTCAACGGGCAGATGGGCTGTTCAACCAGCCCTTCACAAGGTTATGGAAGCGTTGCCAATCAGGCGGGGATTCGCCCCGGCTGAATAGGGCAAGTGTGCCGGAGAGGAATAGACATCGCAAAAGCGGTGACAATCGCCAATGGCCGAAACAAGCCCAGAAGAGAGGAGGAGGACCGCCGAAGTCTGCGGCTTCGGCGGGATGGGCATCCTCAATTCATGGCCCTACAACCGTGGCAAAGCGCCTTCCTTCTTCGAGACGATAAAGTCGGCGACAAGGTTCGCCTTGAACTTCGCCCCTTCTTCATTGTTGTGGCAGAAGTCCTCGAAGTACCTTTTGTCTTTGGGCATGACCTGCGCCAAATCAAACAGAAGCGCCCCGGACTCCTGCGCCACACGGCGAATCACGGCGTTCATCTCGTCAATGCCGTCAACCGTTGTTGTGCGAATATCCTGACAGGAGGCCTGGTCTGGAAACCGTTCCGGACTCAGCGCAAAAGTCATCAGGATGGGTATGATGTTCCTGCTGGCTGCTATGGCAACCATGTTCTGCAAGTTGTCGGCGAAGTAATCAGTGGTGTTGTGCTTGTATGCAGATTGCAGCGAGACGGTCTTGAAGATCCCGTCAG
>CALDSM010000443.1 GCA_937923585.1 uncultured bacterium | reverse complement strand
GAAAGGAAACGAGCGCGCATGAATTCCCCCACGAGCCCGCTGCACACCCCCGACTACTTGATGCTGGGCGGATACTTTCTGCTCATGCTGGCCATCGGCGTGTATTTCTACCGGCACATGCGGGTGATGAAGGACTACTTCCGGGGCGGCAACGCGATCCCCTGGTGGCTGAGCGGCGTGTCCTTCTACATGACCAGCTTCAGCGTGGCGGCCTTCGTGTTTTATCCGTCGCTCTGCTACCGCCACGGCTGGGTGGGCGTCACCATGCTCTGGGTGGCGATTCCGGCCACCATATTCAGCACGGTCTTTTTCGCGCGGCGCTGGCGCCGCACGCGCATTGACAGCCCGGTCGAGTACCTGGAGACCCGCTACAGCCCGCTGCTGCGGCAGTTGTTCGCGTGGCAGGGCGTGCCGGTCAAGATCATAGACGACGGCATCAAGCTGTTCGCCACGGGCACCTTTGTCTCGGTCTGCACGGGCACCAACATCTACTACAGCATACTGGGCGCCGGCGGCATCATGCTGGTCTACACGTTCATGGGCGGCCTGTGGGCCGCCACCGTCACCGACTTCATCCAGTTTATCGTGCTCACCGCGGCCATTCTCGTGATACTGCCGCTGTCCATTTCGCGCGCAGGCGGGTTGGGCGAGATCTTTGCCAAAGTGCCCGAAGGTTTCTTCCATCCGACCACGGAGGAATTTGGCTGGACCTATGTCATCCCGCTGGTGCTGCTGTACGCGCTGGCATGGAGCAGCATCAACTGGTCGCTTATCCAGAAGTTCTACTGCGTGCCCACGGAGAAGGACGCGGTGAAGACGGGCTGGCTGGTGGTGGCGCTGTACATCGTCGGCCCGCCGCTGATGTTCTTCCCCGCCATCGCCGCCACGCGCTTCATCCCCGAACTCGCCGACGCGGGCAAGATCTACCCCATGCTGTGTACGCAGCTGCTGTCCGGCGGCATGCTGGGACTGGCCGTCGCGGCCATGTTCGCCGCCACCATGTCCACGCTGAGCGGCGACTACAACGTGTGCGCCGCCGTGCTCACCAACGACGTCTACAAGCGGCTCATCCGGCCCCACGCCTCCGAGCGCGAACTGGTGCAGGTGGGGCGGCTGATGACACTGCTCATCGGCGTCATCGGCCTGGCCACGGCCACGCTCATGGCGCGCGGCAAGGCGGAGGACCTGTTCCGCTACATGGTCACGCTGTTCGGCGTGGCCACCGCCCCGGCCGCCGTGCCCATGCTGCTCGGGCTCGTGTCGCGCCGCTACAACAACATCGGCGCCGTGGCGGGGTTTCTCCTGGGCATCGGCACCGGGCTCGGGCTGTTCGCCCTCTCCCGCTACAACGAGACTGTCACGGTGCTGGGCATGACCTGGATTCCGGACAAAGAGGAGCTGGTCATTGCCGGGCTCGCACTCAAAATGGAAATCGTGCTCTTCCTGAGCACGGCCCTGGTCACCTATGTGACCATGGAACTGGCGCGCATGCTCTTCCCCGCGCCACCCGGGGAGCAGCAGCGGGCCGATGCGTTCCTTGCACGTATGGAGGCCCCCGTCGGTTCCCTCACCGAAGACCTGCACACGGGCCCGGCCAGCACCATGATGTCCCCCTTCCGCGTCGTTGGCATCTGCATCATCGTCATCGGCCTGATGATGCTCGCCGTGCTCCCCTGGATGGCCGTGTCCATGGCGCTGGCGATCAATGCAGCCATCGGCGCGCTCTTGCTGCTCACCGGCGCCGCACTCGCCTGGGCCGGCCGCGCATAAACGGGGACAGTCACCCTTTAATGGGATGCCGCTGCGACATGCGCCTCCGGCCCCCGCGTCCTTCCCGCGCGGGATCAGTCGCCTCTGTCCTTGTCTTCCTCCTCCATGTCAATGTGGAACTTGTGCAGCAGCCGGTGAACGGCGGGGATGAAGAGCACGCCAATCGCCGCGATAAAGACAAGGCCCGAGAACAGCGCATAGCCGGACGCGAAGAGTTTGCCCGCGTCGGTCTGGAGCGTGTTGACCGGGCCCATCCCGCCGAGAATCATGGATGCGTTGAGGATGGCATCCAGCCAGCCAATCCCCTCCAGCCAGTGGTAGCCGGCCACGCCGAGGAACAGGGCTGCGGCCACCATGCCCAAAAACGCCAGTCCATGCCAGACCATGCGCCATGCAAAATCAATGCGGGACAGCAGCGGTTCTTTGTGGTGTTCATACACGGCAGTCTTCTCCTCGCTGTGTGGCGCGCAACAGGGGCGGCCCCGACGGAATCTTCAGGCGGCGGTCAAGTGGAACAGGGCGGAGAATTCCGGTCCAGAAAGGCGAGCATGTGCGACATGAACCGGGGGTTCAGGATCGTGGTTATGTGGTCTCCGCCGGGGATGTACACCAGTTCGTGACAGGCCATCAGGCCGGGCAACCGGTCGGACGTTTCGCGGATGCCGTCACGGTCCCCAACCAGGGTCAGCGTGGGGACCGTGTTGCGGCGCAGCGCCTCCTCCTCGACGGCAAACGCATCGAAGGTCCTAAAAACGTTCACAATGGCGTCCACGTCATTGATGCTGCGCAGGAACCGGTTGGCCAGGAAGCAATTCAGCCATGGGGCGCGCTTATTCAGGTCCAGCCAGTGGGTGAGCGGATCAAACCTGCGGTGCTGCTCTATCGTGTCCCTGATCTCCTGAAGCAGTCCCTGATAGCTCTCGTCGAGGAACCCCCAGCCGGCCGCGCCGATGATGCCGCTCAGCAGCCTGCCGGGATGCCGTTCCACGGTTTTCAGCACGATGAATCCGCCCATGGAGTACCCTGCAATGTGCGCCTTGTCTATGCCCAGGTGGTCCATCAGCCGGACAATGTCATCGGACAGCGCCACTCCGTATTCTTTGGGATCATGGGGCTTGCCGCTGCGGCCATGCCCCCGCACATCCATCGCAATCACGCGGTAGCCGCGCCTCCGCAGCCGGCGGATGCACCCGTTCCAGCGCCAGTTGATGTCCGAATGCACGCCGAATCCATGCACAAGCACCACGGGCACACCCTGACCCTGGTCCGTGTAGTGGATGGCCACGCCGGCGGAATCAAAGGTCTTTCCGGACACGCGAAAGAAGAGCAGGAAGGACGCCGCCGCCAGGACGACTGCAAGAATTGAAAAGGCAACACCAAAAACCACCATGGAATATTCTCCCGGCCGGGGAGGCCGATTCACGGCGTCATCAGCCGCCCGTCAGCTCGTGTGCTCGACCCGTATCTCGTCGCTCAACGCATCGGGGGCAACGACCGTCTTCACAACTTTGGCCGCTCCGGGACGGTTGGCGGGAACGGAGTCGGCCCGGTGCGGAAGAAGTACCGTGATTCCGGGCAGCAGTTCCCCCTCCCTCGCTCTTGGCGCCATTTCTTCGAGAAGCTCCATGCTGATGCCGTCAAAAATGCGGGCCAGGCAGGCCGAGACAATGTGCCGTTCAACGGCGCCCGCCTCCCGGCTGTGGTGAAACACCACCTCCACATGCCCCCCATCGGATGCCTTGACGGAGAACCGCTCCGTCGGGCGAGACGGCGTTGTCAGGCTGAGGTTGTCGGGCAGATCAACCGAAGCGATGCGGCCATGCCCCCCGTCAAACTCCACGGCAACAAAGCCCAACCCAAACTCCTCGCAAATCAGTCCCATAACCCGGGAGACTGTCTGGTGGGAGGCCCCGGGGACCAGAGTCATGGCGGCGTAGCGGGCAAAGGCAAGATGCCGAACCGTCTCCTGACGGCGGCGAAACTTGGCGACGATGCTTTTGGTGTAGCCTGCAACCACGGCGATGCTCAACAGGGTCACGGCGAAGATTCCGGACGGTATCAGGGACTTGGGGAAGGTTTCGGGCATCGCTTCCAGCACGGACGCGGCAAGGCACAGGAATCCCCCCGCATAGAGGACCACAGCAGCCTGCCGCTGGGACATGCCCAAACCCAGCAGCCTGTGGTGCGTATGCCGTGCGTCGGCGCTGAAAATCGGAAATCCGCCGACAAAGCGGCGAACCATGGAAATGAACGTTTCGAAAATGGGTATGCCGAGCGCCATGACCGCGGCGAGCATGAGCACCGTGCCATGGGCCTTGTAGGAGCCCATGAGCGCAAGTGTGGCCAGCGCAAAGCCCAGAAACATGCTCCCCGTGTCACCCAGGAATATGCGCGCCGGATGCCAGTTGTAGCGAAGAAAAGCCAGCAGGCTGCCCGAAAGGGCCAGGCACAGCAGCACCACGAAGGGGTTGCCGTTGATTCCGGCCAGCGTCGCCAGAGAGACGGTGGCAATCAGCGACACACCCGTCGCCAGACCGTCCATGCCGTCTATGAGATTCACCGCGTTAATGATGCCCACGATCCAAAGCACCGTGAGAAGCGTGCCCAGCCCCATGAAGGGTTCAAGGCTGACCACCCCGATTACGGGCATATTGACCGCACCGATGGCGTACCCCGAAAGCGCCACGAACAGTGCAACGACCGTCTGCCCCAGCAATTTGTGCCGGGCGCGCATTCCGCGGACGTCGTCAACAACACCCAGCATCGTGATGGCGGCGCATCCCAACGCAAGCACGACGAAATCCCAAGCATGACTGCCGACCGCACGAAACAGTCCGGTCTTGTCGGAGACACTCACCAGGGCAACCGCAACGAAGGGAATCGCCACCGCAAGGCCGCCAAGAAGGGGGGTGGGCTGTTTGTGGATTTTCCGGTAGCCTCCTCCCTCAACCCCGCCCAGCCGGTGCGCGAAGGAAATGACCCAAGGCGTAAGCACGGTGGTTGCGGCGAAGCATCCAAGGAAGATCGCCCAGCAAGTGGGACTTTTCACATATTCCGCAAGGTCCGGCACGTTACTGCCCTCGGCTTTCGCATCCCCGGAAGGAGCCCCGAACCGTTCCGGAAAAAACAGACTATTACTAATATTAACCGATTCGGGCTTCTGCCCGCAATCATTCCAACCAGCAACCGCAACAGCCCGGGTTGAGTGCTCCTCTGACCTGCTAGAGCCGTTTGTAGATGAACTCGGGAATGTAGAACTTGCGTTTGTTAAGCACGACACCGAGCACGGAACCGCGGTTGGCCTGAATCTCGCGAATCTGGTTCTTGATGACCTGCCAGCGCGTCTTGCCCGCGTCCACTATCAGGACCACCCCGTCGGAAATGCTGGAAATGCGCGCCGCAATCGTGGAATCGGCCATGGACGGGCAGTCCACCAGCACCATGTCGTAACGGCTACGCAGCAGATTCATGAACACATCGAACCGGGGATTGTCAAGGATGGCCGGCAGCGTCTCGGCAGACGACCCGATTTGACAGAAAGACAGGCTGGTTCCCTCGATGGTGTGGATTTGCTCTTCGGCAAGGGCTCCGCCCCGGACAGATTTCTCCCAACTCTCGTCGGAGGACGGATGACTGGCACCGTTGGGCAGCGCATAGGGGACCGGGCCAATAGCGAACAGCAGGATCTTGCGGTCCAGGCGCTGGGCGGTCAGTTTTGCCAGTTCCAAGACTATCTTGGACCCTTCCCGTTCGTGCTGGGCGCTCGCAAACTGCACAACACTCCCCTGGCGCCGTTCCAGCAGCAGTGCAATGCGGCGGTGCAGCGCGAAAATCTTGTCCTGCAGCGGCTCCGGCAGCCTGGACAGTTCACCCCGCAGCACAAGCGCCCGGGAGGCCCCGGTGTCATCCCCAAAGGAGTCTTCCGTCAGCTTCTGTTCTTCGTCAGTTGCCATGTTCGTTTTCCGGGATCCTGTAACGCCTTTCCGGACCGTGCGCCGGACAGCAGTGTCTGCTAGAAACTGCTGATGAATTCCTTGTTGGTTATCACTGCAAGCACCGGCACACCGAGCTTCGCCTCGGCGTCTTCCTTGTTGTGGAGCGTGTCATCCATGTACTCGCGCGCGTAGGCGAGGGCCACACCGCCGAAAAGGCCCAGAATCACCCCCAGCGCAAGGATGCGCATCTTTTTTGGCCGGACAGGCACCGCCGAACTCGTCGCCGGCTGCACCACACTCACGTTGGACACCTTGTCCCGGTCCATGGCCTCCGAAATGCGCGCCCGCTGCAGGCCCTCCCGGTATTCCC
>CALDSM010000442.1 GCA_937923585.1 uncultured bacterium | reverse complement strand
GGCGCGCTTCGGCGTGAAAAGCCCCAGAGTCCACCGCCTTGTAGAAGACCCGGCACAACTGCGCGGTCTGCCGCATGGCCCAGTACATCAGGTCGTCGGCGATGATGGCGCACTTGCCGTCGGGCATGACACTGTCGGAACCGTCGTCCTCCCGCAGTGCATCGGCGGGGCGGTGCAGTGCTGCCGCCGGATAGTCTGCTGGAAAGTAACATGCATCGGTGCCGCTCTCCGCGTATTCTCCGTTCACATCCTCACTGTCGTAATCGTCGGTGTATTCCGCAGTCTGCTGGAACACTTCAAGCAGGGTTGCGGGAACGGCTATGGGCCTGTCCCTGAGCACATACTGAAGGTTCACCGCGTTGTCGTAGCGGTAGTCGCGGAAATGGGCGGCCGTCCAATCCTGCTCGTACGAGTCATGCAGTCCCGGTATGTTTGAACCGTGGGGATCGTTGTGGGTGTGCGCGGGAATGGTCAGGTCCTGGATGAGGTGGGCCACATGGCCAAACCGGTAGTAGGCGGCGGTCTTGTCCGGTTCGGCATAGCGCAGCATCAGATTGTCCGCTTCATTGTCCTTCCAGATCCGCTGCGCCTGGATAATGTTTGCGTCGTACTGCTGAATGAAGAAGTAGCCGGTATGGAAATCCTTGGCGGAGGCGCAGAAATGCCGCATTGACGGGGAGTCCAGATCGAAGAATACATTCTCGACGCCCTGCCACAGGGGCGGCTTCTGCCCTTTGTCCTCGTCGCGTGCGCCGTCCAGCACGGTGGACTGCCCGCGATCAGCATACAGGCCGTCCACCCCCCAAACACCGATAAAACTGTCCAGTTCGGCACCGGCGATTTGGCTTTCAAAATAGCGCCAGGCTTCCCGGGTGAGCCACTGATGGACTTCTTCGTCCGGCTCGATCCGGTGTTTCTCGCCGTATGCAAGAGCCGGAAGGGCTTCCATTGCTGAGGCGGTCAATGTCACTAATATGACAACGCCGAAAACCACAAGACAAGTGTGTTTGCGCGAACGCGCGGAGACGATACTGCCATACTGCATGCGATGAAAACCTTGCCGGGAAGAAGTGCGACTGCATGCCCACCCCAACGGTGACCACATAGAATTTTATCACCCATTGCGGCCGGAGGCAAGAATTTTCAGGGAATTACAGTGATTTCTTGAGTTCTACCCCCCGCAAATTGGGTTAACCAATTCGTGATGGATCGGGCCGCAACCGCATCGTGCGGTGGTTGTCATCCGCCGTTTGGAGTAAGATTCCCAACGGTGAAGCAAGTACGCCGATTGGGACGCTTGCATAGGCCAAGGAGGTACGCCCCCATGTCCACGCTTGCATTATGCCTGCTTCAAGTGGCGAGCCTTGCCGCCGCGCGGCAGGACCATTATTACGCCCATCCCACCGTTGAGGATGCCAACGGAGTCATCGCGCCGTGGTACACAGGGCTCAACGGACAACTCGATTCTCGGGTGCGCATCGCGGCGGAAACACTCAAGCGTTATCCCTGGGCGTTGCCGCCGAAATCGCCGCTGGCCGCCCCCGAATATGTTTTCAACGGCACGTGGAGCATTTCACCGGAGGGCGACATCACGATTCCCAACCTGCGGGATTGGGACAACGGCGATCTCGGCCAGCGGGCGGCGTATGTGCTTTCATCTTGGGCCGACTACTACCGTTACAGCGGCGACCCTGCGGCGTTTGCGCACGTGACGTACATGGCCGACTATCTTCTTGGCTACTGCCAGACAGCCCCGGACCACCCCTGGCCGCAATTTCTTATCAGCGTGCCCACCAAAGGCAAGCCCTACGGCCAGTGCGATCCGCACGGCATGATCCAGCTCGACATCATTGCCGAAACGGGGCTTGCGCTGCTGCGCGCCTATCAGATGACCGGCAACACGCCGTGGTTCGATGCCTGCAGGCACTGGGGCGACCTGCTGGCCGCGCATCGCAACGACAGGCCCGGCATGCCCCCATGGAACCGCTACGCCAACCCCGAGGACGCGATATGGGACGACAACATGACCGGCGGGGTCGCGTTTCTGCTCACTTTCTTCGATGAACTGATCCGGCTGGGGTACACGGGGCAGGACGACAATATCGTGAAGGCGCGGGACGCGGGCCGGGCCTGGCTGCGCGATGAACTGCTGCCCAAGTGGACCGTGGACGACACCTGGGGCCGGAACTACTGGGACTGGCCCGATGACGTGCAGGCGGAGAACGTGACGGAGTTCGTGGCGCGCTATCTCATTGAACATCCGGACGTGTTTCCCAATTGGCGCGAAGACGCGCGAAACATCCTGTCACTCTTCTACAACCGCACCAGCGTCTCCCCCGGCTCAGGCGGTGACGTGTACAGCGGTGCCTGGGCCCATCCCGAATCGTCGGGCTGCTGCGGACGGTCGCTGTGGTACGGCCCTATGGAGATCGCCACGGTGCTGGCGCAGTACGGGGTCACCGCCGACAGTGCATGGGCGCGCGAACTGGCGCGCCGCGAACAGATCCTTGCCACCTACGACTTCCACGAAACCGGCGTGGTCGAGGACAACATTGACGGCGGCGCCATCGTGGCGGGAAGCTGGTTCAAGATCACCCATCCGATGCCGCTGAAGCATGTGCTGGGCACCATCGCGTGGCTGCCCGAATTCTTCGGCGCAAACCGCGAGAACCATATCGTGCGCAGCAGCGCCGTGGTCAACCAGGTGACCTACGGCCGGGGACGCATCGAGTACACCACCTTTGACGCGCCCGCACAGACCGTGGATGTGCTGCGCGTGGCGTTCCGTCCCACGGCAGTGCATGCCGATGACGCGCCGCTCGAACTTGCCACCACACTGGAGAGCAACGGCTACAGCATGAAGGAACTTGCGCAGGGGGATTGCATCGTGACCATTCGTCACGACGGCAGGAAGCGGATTGTCATCGAGGGTTCTGACCCGCAGGAGAGCCGGAATGCCGCCGACTTGGTCTTTGAAGGCGCATGGACATTGGTTGAAAACACATCGCGCATGGCCTCGTCATTGGGGGCCGCTGTGGCGCACCGCTTCACGGGCACCCAGGTGCGCTTGATTGGCCGGGTAGGACCCGAGGGCGGTATGGCGGACGTGTATCTGGACGATGCCAAACAGCGCGTGCCCGTGGATTGCTGGAACCCCACACCCCGCAGCGGACAGGTGCTGTACTACCGCAACGGCTTGCCGGAAGGCGAGCATACGCTGCGCGTGGTCGTGCGCGGTGCGGGCAATGCCGTGTCGAAAGGCGCGAATGTGACGGTGGATGCGGTGCAGTGGTCTGCGGCCAACGGCGACGCGGGCTACGGCGCGGGTGGCGGCCCTGCAGAAACACAGCGCATGATTTGCGGGTATGCGGAACGGAACGACTATGTGGATTCGCAGGGTAACGCATGGCGACCCTGCACCGAATGGGTCTGCCGCGCAGGCGACCTCGCCGATGTGGTGCAACAGACCTGGTGGAAAAAACGCCGCCGCCTCGACATTGGGAACACGCCTGATCCGGAACTGTACCGCTACGGCATCCACGCGCCGGAGTTTTGGGTGAATGTCACCGTCGCGCCCGGCACCTATCACGTGCGGCTGAAATTCATGGAGACCTACGACCGCATTCACCCGAGGAAGACGGCAAAAGCAGGAGATGATCCGGCAACACTCGACGGCATCACGGTGCTCATAGACGGCGAAGCCTGTGTCAAGGGCATGGACGTGGCGAAGACCGCGGGCGGATTGAACCGCGCCGTTGATCTGGTCTTCAACAACATCCAACCCCGCAACGGCGTCATTGAGTTGCGTTTCCGAAATCCCGCAGGCCAAGCGGCAGTTCAGGCCATCGAGATCGGCCCTGGAGACGGCGGCGAGGGCGCAACCCCGGCGGCAGTCACGGTGCCTGTTCCGAAGGAGGATATGCAAGGGGGAACATAAGCGCACCTTCCGCGACCAGTTTTCGGAGTCCGATTGTGCATGCTATAATCGTGATACGCCCGTGAGAAGGAGGCGTTTTATGACATATCCGGGACATGTTCAGAACGGTGCAGTCATTTTGGATGCGCCGATACTCCTGCCGGAAGGGGCCAAGGTCACCGTGGCGCTGACAGATGAGCATGGACCGCCGCTTGACGACTCCTCCCTGCCCAGTCTGTTTGACCAGTTCCAGTCTTTTATAGGAGCGGCCGACGGGCTTCCGGAAGACCTGGCCCTGAACCACGATCATTACCTTCACGGTCAGTCCAAGAAATGACCACGGTCTTTGCGGACACCTTCTACTATCTGGCGCTGCTGAATCCGGCAGACCGTTCGCACGCCAAGGCGGTTGAGTTCTCACGATCCTTCAAGGCGCGCACCCTAACCACGGCATGGGTCATCACCGAGGTGGGCGACGCATTGGCCGCCCCCGCACAGCGCAAATTGTTTGTCCGCTTTCTTGAAAGTCTGCGGAACAATCCGTCCGTTACGGTTCTCCCTCCGTCCGGCGAACTATTTGAAGAGGGTATTGGACTCTATTCCCGCCGTCCCGACAAAACGTGGTCGTTGACAGACTGCATATCTTTCGCTTCCATGGAGCGGTATGGACTGAAAGAGGCGTTGACGGGTGATCGCCATTTCGAACAGGCCGGGTTTTCCGCACTACTTTGTCGTGCGGACTGATAAATCATCCGCGCCGCGCCGCACACCTTACAACTTGCCGTCGAACCACGCCGTCATCTTCTCAAATTCCTCGCGCATCGTCGGCCAGGAATGATCCGCGCCCTGCTTGACGATCAGCTCCGCCGAATTTCCCGCGTCCCGCAGCGCCTTGGCCAGCTTGATGGACTGTTGCACGGGGATCACCGTGTCGGCATCGCCATGCACCAACAGAAACGGCGGAAGCCCGGCCTTCACCTGATAGAAGGGTGAGACGGCCTTTGCGGCCTCCTCCTTTTGCGCCTCCGTCGTTCCCGTCGCGCCGTCCCTGAACACAAGCCGCCATTCCATCAGGTCCAAACCGTACTTCTTCCCGTTCCAATCGAGAAAATCCGTGGCGGGACAGAAGACGCCGACGGCCTTGACGCCCGTGCCCAACTTGTCCAACGGTTCCTCGGCGTCGGGGTCGGGCGGCTCGACGCACATGCCCGCAAGCAGCGCCAGGTGTCCTCCCGCGGAGGCGCCGGTCAACCCAAGCCGGTCCGGATCTATGCCGTATTCAGAAGCATGGGCCTTTACATACCGTATCCCCGTCTTGACATGCGCCAGCATCTGCACGGCCGTGAATCCGGAGAGGCACCCCGGACGCACCGCGAACACGGTGAACCCATGACCGCAAGGCACGTCAATGATGCCGATTCGCTGATGGGCCTCCATCATCGCACGGTCGGATTTCCACGCCCCGCTCGTGACACAGATCAGGCCGAGACCATGCCCGGGGCCGTCGGGCCGCGTCGGGGCGAACACATCCATGAGCAGCCCAACACCGTCCGTCTCGCCATAGATCACGTTCTGTGTTTGCCGGTAAGGCGATTCACTTTCGGCGGCGGCCGTGAGGCAGAGTGCCAGCAGTACGACGATAATTCGCATCGCGGTGCGCATGATGTCAAACATCCTTCCTGATGCGGAGTTCAGATCGGGGCAGAGAACTTCATGCCGTCACCGTGATGCTCGGCGACTTTTCGGCCCAGGCGGCAAATGCGTTTGGTGAGGTCCGCGACGGACCACTGCTCCGAGCCCTGGACAAAACAGCGGAACTCGTCGCCGACGGGCCCGGCCCATTTGGCGGGAATGGCGTCGGCGCCGATGATGCAGCCGATGAGCGCGCCCACGCTGGCCGTGTCGCAGTCCGTGTCGCTCCCGCAGTACGCAGCCGTGGTGATGGTCTTCTCGAAGTCGCCGCCGCCGTAGAGCAGCGCCAGCGTCACAATCCCCGTGTCCGCATAGACCGGGTTGCACGCGTTCGGGTACTTCTTGACCACCGCATTGCGCACCTCGCGCCAGTCCTTGCCGTCGTCGTGCATCTCCAGCACCCAGCGCACGGTCTCGGCGTATTTGGAGTCGGCGGGAATCTGTTTGAGTGCCGTCTCGATGACCTTGC
>CALDSM010000441.1 GCA_937923585.1 uncultured bacterium | reverse complement strand
ACGTCGGCCAACGACAGCTCGGGAAAGGCGGCTTTCAATCGCACGGCCTTCGCGGCATCGAGCGCGCTGCCGCCGCCCAGGCCGACGACGCTGTCGCACTTGCCTTCTTGATAGGCGCGCCAGGAGCCTTCGACGTCGGCTTCCAGCGGATTGGGGTGCACGCCCGCATAGCGCGCCCATGTCCCCGACCAGACGCGATCCATCTCGGCGGCCACCAGGCGATAGGCGCCGGTCGCCACCAGGCCGGGATCGGTCACTAACAGCGGGCGGCGCACCTCCTCGCGGGCGGCGGGGGGCGGATCATCCCAGGTGGGCCGTTTGGGCAGTTCGCGCGGTTCCCAGCCGGAGAAGTACCGGTCAATCACCGCAATAGCCTCGTCGGCCTTGAAGTCGCCCGAGATAAACACGGCAAAGTTGTTCGGCACGTACCAGGTTTCGTAAAACGCGTGCAGGTTCTTGAGCGAGGGATTCTTGAGATCTTGAACGGTGCCAAGCGTGGGCTTCTGGCCGTAGGGATGAATTTTGTACAGTTTGGCGTCCACCGCAAGCTGCAACGCGCGTTCCTTGTTGTCCAGCGCGCGGTTCATCTCCTCATAGACCGTTTCCAGTTCGGTCTGGAACAGGCGGAAGATGGGTTGTGCGAACCGGTCCGACTCGATGAAGGCCCATTGCTGGAGCCGGTTTGCGGGAAGCTCGACCTGGTAGACCACCTCCTCGTGCCAGGTGTGGGCGTTGAACATGCGCGCCCCCATGGACTTGTAGACCCGGTCCAGTTCATTCGGAATGGCGAGTTTGGCGGCCTCCTCCGATGCCTGGTTAATCTGCAGGTATAATTCCTCGCGTTTCTTGGGGTCTGTGGCGTGGAAATGCTCCTCGTACAGCGCGTCAATCCTGTCGAGACAGGGCTTCTCTTTCGCGAAATCAACCGTTCCCAGCCGCTGCGAGCCCTTGAACAGGAGGTGCTCCATGTAATGGGCCAACCCGGTTGAATCGCCCGGGTCATACTTGCTGCCCGCGCGCACGGCCGTTTCCGCAAAGAACCGGGGCGTGTTGTGGTTCTCCGACAGGTAGACCTCCAGCCCGTTCTTGAGCCGGTATATGTGGACACCCATGGGGTCGCCGGGCAGCGGTCCCGAAAGCTTCTCCCATTCGCCGTGCGCGGCGCCGGAGGCCAGCAGCGTGGCGGCCGCCGCGGCGGCCAGGGCAAACCCGGTGGCGGGGTGTCTGTTTGAAGTGGACATGGGCAAACCTCCGTGCGCAGGAAACCGCGCGTGACAATTGTAAACGAAGAACAAGGCGGTTTTACATGACATTCCGCGTGCGGTCCGGTGCAAAACCACGGTTTGCACCGCGCCGCGGCTTTTCACATAATAATTCCCGAGAAATCCAATTCTGGACGGATCGAGAACCGTTGCCGGGCGTGGAGGAGGTTTGCTGCCCGCAAGCCGGGCGCATGCAATGACTTCCAAAGGGCCGAATCCCCAAAACGGGGGGACGAGAAAGGGAAACAAATGACAATGACGGAAACGCTGCCGCAACTGCTGCTGAGTCTGGGGGCGCAGATTCCACTGCTGGCAGTGTGGGTCATTGGTGCCGTTCTCGCAATGGCCTTCTGGAAGCACGACCCGCGAAAGGCCCTGCTGGTCCTGCTTGCGTGCCTCATCTGCCTGTGTACCGATGTGGGATTCAGCATCGTCTACGCCGTACTTCCCAGGTATCTGCACGAAATAATGACCGGGAACCCGTCCAGCATCCGCTGGATCTTCACGGGCCTCGGGGTGATCCGTTCGGGCCTGGTTGCGGTGGCCTGGGCGCTGGTGCTGGTGGCCGTGTTCCGGCGGAGTCCGGCGGACTGACCAACCTGCCTAGAAAGGCAGCGGGCCCACCTTGCCGCGAGGAAGAATCTCGATGATCTGGCTGCCGACCCAGGTGGTCGTGTATTCAACGCCGTCCACGGTTTCTTTCTCCCGCCTGCAGGGCAGGTTGAAAGTGATGGTGCCCGCAGTGCCGGAATCGAGCGCACCCAGTTCAGCATAGCCCGAATTGATGCGTGCTTCCCGCGCCTTGCCATCCACGGAAACGCGCATGGTGGCGGCATCCAGCCAGCGGGGCAGGGCAATGCGGAACTGCTTTATCTGTTTTTTCGCGGTGAACTCAAGGCGACCCTCGAAAGGCAGTCCGCTCTTGACGGCGGCCAGTTCGTTGTCGCAGTCGAAGAGCAGGTTCAGCATGGCGCCCTCCTCCCCCGCATCCATGCGGTGCCGCCAGCACTCGCTCATGGCATGCACCGCGCCGGAGGTGATGTCGAGCGTGGTGACGGGCCAGTCGCCCTTGCGCATGCGGGCGTTGGGCAGTTGC
>CALDSM010000440.1 GCA_937923585.1 uncultured bacterium | reverse complement strand
CGTTGGCCCTGGGGTGAAAGTTCTTGTTGCTGTTGTACGCCGGAACCGCCTCAATCGCAACCCCGTTCACGGTGAGCTTCTGGCCCGCCTTGATGGTTTGCACCTTGCCGCCGATCTTCTTGGCGCAGTCCGAAGGTGCCACCACGACGGTGTTTGGTCCCCGCAGCTTCTCGATGTCTTCCGGCGAGCAGTGGTCAAAATGCTCGTGGGTGATGCAGATGATGTCGGCCTTGTCTGCCTTGGCCAGCTTGAACGGGTCTATGACCACGGTCTTCTGGCCGACGATCTTGAAGGTGTCATGGCCCAGCCAATGGATGTTCTTCTCGGCGAACGCTTTCACGGGAATTGTTCCTTTCGCCAGATCACTGGTGGTTCCGCGCTGCTCTTTTCCTTCCAGCAGCGCCTTGGCCTTTTCGCGGCAGGGCGTAATGGTGTACAGGAACCGCTTCACCAGTTCCTGGTACCCGTCGTTGTCCCGGTCTTCGGCCAGCCACAGCCGCTGGAAATCGGCCTGGAGCGTTTCAAATTCCTTCGCCACGGCCTCCAGTTCCTCCCCCGCCTGGGTCCGGGGCACGGCCTCGTCCTTGTAGTGGCCCAGCGCCAGCAGTTTGTGCCCCAATGCCAGATAACACCGGACACCGAAGGTATATTGCGCCAGATTGTCCTGGTTGCGTTTCGCCTTGGGCGTCTCGTCGCTCAGTGTGGCCAGCGCGGGGGTGGCGGCATCCACGATCATCTGGCCGACGGCTGCCGGGTCCACCATGCGCGTGATGTCGGCATGGGTGAAGGGATCGTGGACAAATTCCCAGATGAAACTGGTGGAAACGTCCACCTCCTTGCCGTCCTTGTCACGGACGCGGATGTTCCTGCCGTTCACATCACTGGAGCTCTCGATGGCGCGCGTCACGGCGTCACTGGACAGGCCGTACATGCAGCGCGCGTAGGCCCTGCGGAAATAGTCGCGGTCCACCTGCGCGCCCGTCCAAGCGCAGGCGCCGTGGTACAGGCACGGCAGCCATTCCTCGCCCACGAAATGGAAATGGCCGGCATCGCCCCAGTCGCAGGTAATGCTGCCCACGGCGCCATACTTCAGCCCGCGCGACACCTCAAGGTCGGAGAACTCGGCGGCATGGTTGACCCACGGGGTGATCCAGACGTGGCTGTTGATCCATGCCTGCGCGAAGAAGTCGAGCTTCTTCTCCTGCAGGCGGGGAAAGTCCTTCTCATACGCGGGCTGATAGGGCCCGCCCGCGCAGTAGTAGCTGCCGATGATGATGTCCCTGGGCAACTAGTCCAGTTTGGGCCCCATGCCGGAGAGGTGCCCCTGGCTGTCAAGCGGGCCCTGGGCGATCATGAGCCGCCGCCCGTGCTTCTTGACCGCGTCGTTGAGTTGCAGCACATAGTTGAAGACCAGGTCGGTGATCTGGTCGGGCGTCATACCGGTCGCCTGCAGGCCGTCAATGTCTACCTCGGTGATGTCCACGTTGAACAGCTCGCCGGGGAAGGTCTCGCACAACTCGTCAATCATCGTGGTGACCATCTGCACCGCCTCCGGCTTGCGCACGTCGAAGGTCATGATCCACGGTGTCTTCTCGCAGGGACCGATGCGCAGATGCTGGTACTGGGGCTTGTTGAGGATGAAATACGAGTGGCCAAGCACCTGCAAGAGCGGATGTATCTCGACGCCCTGTCCGGCGGCATGCAGTGCGAGCGCTTTCGACTCCTCCGGGGCCAGTCCCTCAGGCGGCGAGATGTCCGGGAAGGCCTTGTACTTGTACACGTGCTCAATGTAGAGCTCCATCTGGTTCATTTTGCCCTCGGCCAGCACGTCGGCCAGCCGCGCGAGCGTTTCCGGCTTGGGTACCTGTCCGCGCGAGATGTCCTGCTGCACGCCCCGGTACTTCATGGATGGCCAGTCATGGAGGATCATGCCTGGCAGCACCGTGCGGTCGTTGGCGATTTGGGCCAGCGTGGTGACGCCGTGGCGCAGACCGGCGATGCTGCGCGCGGCCAGCGTGACGCCCTTCTTCTCGATGGCCAGCGCATAGCCCTGACCGCCAAGTTGTTCAAACACAGCCGCATCCACCTTCACGCCCGGAGGAAACTTGCCCGGCTCATCCGCCAGCACCAACGAAAGCGCCGCTTCGGCAGGCGCCGTGTCCGGCAGCGCAGGGCGCGCCCCGGATGCGGCGAAGATGCGGTCGGCCGCCTGTTGTGCCAGGGCGCGCGGCACATCCTTGGCCGCGATTCCCTTGCAGACGGACAGGTCAAATGACGCGTCCGCCAGGGCGGACACAGCCTTGGGCTGAACCAGAATCCACGTGTCCAGGTCGGTGAGTGTCTTTGCCACCGCCTGCGGCGTGGTTTCCATGTCCGCCGCCGGTGCCCAGCCGCCCAGTCCGCAGGACAGGACGGTCAGTATTGCCGCAAACGCCGCCAGTTTCCGTTGATGCATGATGTTGTCTCCCTGCTCCAGGGTTGGAAATGCCGATGGTGTAGCGAGTCACAATTGAGGCCACTTAAACGACCGTAGAAGACCAAGCGAAAAACGGGGACTGACTCGCCTTTCGGCAGTTTGAAAGGCGT
>CALDSM010000439.1 GCA_937923585.1 uncultured bacterium | reverse complement strand
TTCCCAGAACTTGGCCGGATGAACGGCAGCCATGTCCGCCGTTTGGCCTGTCGAATCGGTCAGCGAGCCGGGACGCACCATTCCCATGATTCTGCCAGCGTTCATGCCGATCCATATTACCAGCAGAATGCCGAGGACGGTCAGTGCCGTGCTGAGCCAGGTGCGCCGCTGCGCGGTCTCCTCCTCGCCGGTCAGCATTTGGTCGGCGGCAAGCCGCAGCAGCCGCTGGTCGCGCAGGTTGTTTCCGCAGCCCTTGCAGATCAGCGTCCCTTCCGGATTGATGCGGCCGCACCCGCCGCAAACGGCGTCGGCGTCTATCGTCTCCTTGTATTCCTGTGCAAACGGATCGTCTTTCATTACACCCGTTCCATTTTCTGGCCTAATTTTCGCATAATCCGAGAAATTTGTCTAGATATTTTATTACACCACAGCAGTTTTGCGCAATGTCCCGTGCGATCAGTGTGCGGAAGGGGCTAGAACCGGAAACGGGGGCGCCGCCGATGAGGCCGGAGGGCATAGGGGGCCGCCGCATCCGCGGTACCTTCGTCGGAGTCGTCCGTGTCGTCCCTGTACTCCGTGACCGCACCTGCGCTGCCGGGCACAATGGGTTCCAGCGCCCGGATGCCCTCCTGTCCCCCGTCGGCAAGCAATTCCAGGCGCGGTTCCGGGAAGGGCTCAATGCGGATTGCCTTCTTTTCCTTCTTGCGCCCGGGCACCATTGAGTAGCCGATGATGTCGCCCAAGTCCAGCAGAAAGGCGGTAATCAGGATGAAAATTTCTTTGAACCCGACCGACTTGAAGTCGAAGAGTTTCTCAAAGACGGCGAAAAGCGGATTCTCGGTCTTGACCAGTTCAGGCATGGGCACGCCGGAAGCGCCGGATAGATCCTTGACAATCACGCGCAGTTCAGCCTGCATCCTGTCAATATCTTCCAGTTTTTGCGGCACTTCGCCGCGCAGCAGGGCATCGGCCTGTTTCTTCGACTCCAGCGCCTCCTCCACGGCCTGCAGGTCCACCTGGGCGGTCTTCTGGAGCACGGTGAGCTTGTAGTCCTCCTCTTTGGCGTTCGTGCCGTAACCGGCGGGGGCCTTGCGCAGCCCCTTCACCTCTGAGTCCAGTTCCCCCTCCTGTTTGGCAATGGACCGCAGCAGTTCCATGCGGCGCTCGCCCAGCACCCCCTGTGCCTGGCTCAGAAAGTTCTCGTAAGTGCTGCGCATGCGGTCGTTTGAGTAGCGCAAATAGAAGTCCCGGTCCGCTGTGCGGTACAGCACGTCCACATTAAACGCAATGGAAATGAATGCCACGATGGTCATGCCGATCACGCCCGGGATGTTCAGCCGCTTGTGGCCGCCGATGATGGAGAGTTTCAGCGCGAAGAGCATCAGGCCGATGGCCACGGCCAGTCCCATGGCCATGACGGAACACTGCCAGACGGTTCCCTCACCGATGGGAATTCCCACCTTGGGCTCGGGAAGAATCGAATCGTTCAGGCTGGCGTAGGTGGTGTAGATGGACACCACCGTGAGCAGCATCATGGCGATGCAGAAAATGATTCGTGACGGGATGTTGTTCATGGTTTGGTCCCTGACATTATATAAAGAACGGAGAACCCACGCCGTAAGAATACACCCAGTCCGGCAAAGGTTCCAGTGCCGTGGGGGGCGACGGGGAGGGCGTGGCCATTTTGTTTGCGATGATGGTATCCTGACGCAACAGCAACAGAGGAGCCGCTGTCATGTCGAACCCCACGCGCAGAAGCATCCTTAAACTGGGCCTCGCCGGGACTCCCGCCGCATCCCTGCTTGCGAACATGCTGGCCGCCGCCGACCATACCGGGGATGCCGCGGCATCGGCCGAAGCCCGGCCCGCGGTTGAGACATCCATTGATAAGGCGTCCGTCTGCTTTCGAATCGGCCAGCCCATCTGGTCGGACGGGGCCCGCTTTGCGGAACTGCTGGACCTGTTTGACGCCCATCGCGGTGTCACGGACGAGATT
>CALDSM010000438.1 GCA_937923585.1 uncultured bacterium | reverse complement strand
CCTGATCAATCTCAGCGGAACTGTGCACACTTTTCGGGATGACCTGAAATTGGACAGGCTGACTGACATTCAGGGTAACTGGCTGCAGGCCGACTATGACGCCGCAGGGCTCCTTATTCGGGTGACCCACTCCAGCGGCGATCAATTACAGTTTGCCTACAGCGCCGCAGGCCGTTTGGTCCAACTCAGGGAACCGGCAGGCCGAGTGGTGACCTACACCTATGATGATACTGGGCAGCACCTGACCAGCGTGACGAACGCCGTGGGGCGCACCGTTCAATACATTTATGAGGGAGAAACCGGAAGCCCCGCCGATCATGCGTTACGCAGCACGGTGCATCCCGACGGCTCGGCGCGCAACTTTGAGTATGATTCCTGGGGCCGCCTCTCCGCCGAACACATTGGGGATGACGCCGAACGCCGCGACTATGCCTACGACGGCAATGGTTGCGTTTCCATTCGAGAGGGCGGCGATGCTGAGGCGGCGACTGTGTTGTGTCCCGACGCCACAAACCGTGTGGCCGGCATCCGCAAGCCCGACGGCTCGGTCTTTACTATGGAATACGACCGGAACACCGGCAACCCTGTGCGCATGACGGACTCTCTTGGACATGTCACCGAACTGCGACAGGACCTCTCCACCGGCGTGCTGCGTGACCCCCTGGGCAATGAGACCGTCATGCGCATGAACCCTGCCACGGGACTGCCCAAGGAATTTGTGAATGCCCGCGGAAGCGCAATTCAGTATGACTACGACGAGAAGCGCCGCCCGCGCCGGGCGACCTTCGCCGACGGAACTTTCGAGTCCTACGATTATGACGGCGAAGGCAATGCTGCGCATTACACCAACCGCAAGGGGGAAACCTTCACCTTTGAACATGACAGCCAGGGAAGGATGACGCGCAAAGCGTATCCTGACGGCAATGAGGTGACCGTAACCTATCACCATGCCCATCTTCCCAAGACGATTACCAACGCCTCCGGAACCATTGAGGTTTCCTACGACAGCCGCGATTTCCCCGTGCGCGTCGACTATCCGAACGGGCAATGGCTCGCCTACGAATACAGCGACGGCGGACAACCCACGCACCGCGCAGGAAGCGACGGTATCGGCGTGGCCTATGAATACGACGCACAGGGGCGGCTCATGCGCGTCCTCCAGGACGGCGTGGGCGAACTGGCGGCGTACCAGTACAATGACGCGGGCCGCTTGTCGCGCGAAACCAAGGGCAACGGCACCTACACCCTCTATACCTACGATACTGCAGGCCAAATGACGGGCGTGGTCAACCATGGCGCCGCAGGGGAGGTGCAGTCGCGTTTCGACTACGTCCGCGATGCCGCAGGGCGGGTTGTTTTGGTGGACACCAGCCAGGGAGCGTGGCAGTGCACGTACGATGCGGTGGGACGAATAACCGGATTCACAGACCCGTCGGGCAACACAAAAACCTTCGCCTACGATGGGCTTGGGAACCGCACCGCGGCCACCGACGGCGCCCTGGCGGAAGCCTACGAGACCGGTACCCTGAACCAATACTTGCGGGTGGGCGACACGTCGTTTGCCTATGACGCAAACGGCAACCGTGTCTCGCGGACCGGCGCCTCCGGAACCACCTTCTATCAGTACGACTACGACAATCGACTTGTTCGCGTGGAAACGGCCTCCAGCGACCTGTGGGAGTACACATACAATGCGCTTGGCCAGTGTGACTCCGTCACGCACAACGGGCAGGTTACGCGCATACTGCATGGACTGGATGCGCGCGGGGGCGCCTATACGGAATACGATGGCAGCGGCAAGTTGCTTGGCACCAGGGTGGCGGGACTAGGGCTAGCGGCGCGCATCGGAGGCGACGGCGGCGCGGAATACTTCGCATTCGACGCGCTCGGCAACACAGCACAAATAACAGATTCGGCGGGCGGCGTCATTGCCTCCTACCAGCATGACCCCTTTGGCTTTGTGGTGGCGTCATCCAAAAACACCGACGTTAAGGCGTATCAGGCCAAGGGCTACGACGATACGTTTGAAAGCTAAATGTACGAACAGACCAATGACCTATACCGGCAGGCGGACAAGCAAACTTGCGATCCCAATCTGTGTTATGGCTATTCGCCAAATTCGGTACAGGACTACAACACTTCACCACCCGTGGACGTCGATGCCATCGCATCGGATGTGGGCGCGTACTCCGATCAGCTTCTGGGAGTCATCAGCAATGCCGCCCCAGAGAGCAGCGCACTTCCAAACGTCGCTGGGGGGATTACTGTATTTACGGGGCTCTATTCCCTTATACAAGAGGACTTAAATGCCGCTCAAACCCCGCAAATCTCCGATGACCTCAGCGCGATGACCAGCGGCCTCCTCTATACGGGCAATACGACCGCGTTCTTAATGGTGGGTTTTGGTGCGGTCACAGCGGTCGAGGCCGCCCCTGTCGTTCTGGTGTTATGTACTTGGGGGCTGGCAAAATTCAATGCGGACAGATGGACGGATTGGTACATAAACAGGATGCGCACAAAAGACTGGTACAAACCGCTGCCGCGTAATCCCTATGCTTCTGACCCGGTCCTGAAGACACCCAAAAACCCAAACTTACCTCTTGACGGTCCCATGTGGAGCTGGCTGGGCCCGGAAATCCTCTATCCTGACGACCCCAATGCGAAGCTTGGGCCGGCGGGCTCCGGGGATGCCCATTGGATTCCGCGGGGTGAGCCGCTTCGCTACACGATCCTGTTTGAGAACAAGCCCGAAGCTTCGGCCCCTGCGCAGGAAGTCATTGTGAGGGACTTGCTCAGTGGGGATTTGGACTGGTCCACCTTCCGCCTGACCGACATCCAGTGGGGCTCGTATGCCGTCGAACTGCCGCCCGACGCCAACCTGCTGGACACGCGCGAGACCATCCCGGATTATAGGAGCGACCTCATCAAAGACTGGTGGGTGGATGTGAAGGCCGAAATCAACCCGGTGTCCGGTGAGGTGAAGTGGGCGTTCCGAACGCTTGATCCCGAGACGTCCGAACTGCCCGAGGATGCGCGGGCCGGTTTCCTGCCGCCCAACGATGACACCCACCGCGGCGAGGGACGCGTGTCCTTTACCGTCTTTCCCAAGGCAGGCGTGGCGGAGGGTACACGCATCACCAACTCCGCCTCCATAGTCTTCGACCAGAATCCCGCCATCGCCACCAACGAGGTTTTCAACACCATCGGCCAACCGCAGGAAGGCGAAGGAGAAGGCGAGGGCGAGGGCGAACCGCCGCAACTGGTGGCGGTTCCCAATGTCATTGGCCTGACACAGGCAGCCGCCCAAACCGTGATTACCGGTGCGGGACTTGCCCTTGGAACGGTGACCGAACAGCACCATGCCTCCGTTCCGGCGGGACAGGTCATCAGCCAAGTCCCCGATGCAGAAACAGAAGTGGCGATTGGATCGACCGTGGCGCTTCTCGTGTCCACGGGTCCCGAACCAGCCGAAGGGGAGGGTGAAGTTGAAGGCGAAGGCGAGCCGCCGCAACTGGTGGCGGTTCCCAACGTCGTCGGCCTGACACAGGCGGCCGCCCAAACCGCCATCAATGGTGCGGGCCTTGCTCTCGGGCCGGTGAACGAACAGCACCACGCCTCCGTTCCGGCAGGACAGGTCATCAGCCAAGTCCCCGATGCAGAAACAGAAGTGGCGATTGGATCGACCGTGGCGCTTTTCGTGTCCACGGGTCCCGAACCAGCCGAAGGCGAGGGTGAAGGTGAAGGCGAAGGCGAGCCGCCGCAGCTAGTGGTTGTTCCCACTGTCATTGGCCTGACACAGTCAGCTGCCCAAACCGCCATCACTGGTGCGGGTTTGGCTTTGGGAGCGGTAACGGAACAACACCATGCCTCCGCACCGGCGGGCCAGGTTATCAGCCAGAATCCTGCGGCCGGAGCAGAAGTGGCGGCAGGGTCGAACGTGGCGCTCGTCGTGTCCACGGGTCCGGAACCGGTTTCTGTGCCCAATGTCGCGGGCATGACCCGCCCGAACGCGGAATCCTCGATTACAGGTGCGGGACTGACCGTGGGCGAGGTTTCCGAAAACTTCAGCGACACCGCACCGAAAGGCCAGGTGATTTCCCAAACGCCGGGTGCGGGCACGCTGGCTGCGCCCGGCAGCGCGGTCTCGTTTGTGGTCAGTAAAGGCAAGAAGAAGACGGGCATCTTTGGGTGCAGCGGCGGGCCCCTTGACGAAGGCGAAGGCCCGGCTTCTGGCAAGACCAGCGACCTGCTGATACTGTTTATCTCGGTTGGCATGCTGACTGTGGCATTCCGGCGGCGAAATCCAGATTTGTCTTAACGTGACACGAAATACTCCCGGGGCATCCGACATCAACTGCCTCCGGAGTGCAATAGATTCTTTTTTAGCGGAAGTTCCGGAATCTGCGCGTGCTTTCGTCCGTCGCTGGTCGGTCTTCGAAGCGCTCGTTCTATTTGAGGTGCATGGCCAGAGTCGTGTCTTGCTGTTTGGTCTTCTTTGGCGCGCCCGGCCTGCCGACCATTCCCATTGACAGACCTTCTTGCCTGACCTTATGATTGGGCACGGTCAGCGGCGGTTCAATTTGGCGCGGATAAGTTGCGCATCCTGGGATGGAAGAGCCGCCGGGAACAACAGGGAAAGGGCAAGGTGCTGCGATGGGTCTGGTCACGCTACTCGTTCTGTCGGTCCTGTTCATTGTGCTGGCGACGGTGAAGCTGAAGCTGCACCCGTTTCTGGCATTGCTGCTTGCGGCCTTCGGGTTTGGCATCGCGGCGGGAATGCCGCTGAAGGGTGTCGTCAAGTCGGTCAACACGGGCTTTGGCGACTGCATCGGGAACATCGGGATCGTGATCCTGGCGGGATGCATCATCGGCACCTTCCTGGAAAAATCGGGAGGCGCCTACCGTCTCGCCGAGGGGGCGTTGCGCATCACGGGCCGGAAGAATGTCCCCCTGGCCATGTCGCTCGTCGGGTACGTGGTCTCCATACCGGTCTTCTGTGACTCCGGCTTTGTGCTGCTCTCCCCGCTGAACAAGGCGCTGGCGCGGCGCGCCGGCATGCCCCTCGCCGCCTGCGCCATTGCGCTGAGCCTGGGCCTGTATTCGACGCACACGATGGTGCCGCCGACGCCGGGACCGGTGGGCGCGGCCGGAATTCTGAAGGCCGACCTGGGCATGGTCATCCTCTGGGGCATGGCGGTGGGCATTGTGGCGACGCTCGTCGGCTGGCTGTTCGCGGTCAAAGTGGCCGGCAGGGTGCATGTTTCCATGGAGGACGATGACGGCGCCGCCGCCGCGGCGCAGGTGGAGGAGCGGGAAATGCCCTCCACGCTGAAGGCGCTTGTCCCCATTCTGCTGCCCATCGTCCTGATAGTCTTCCGTTCCATCGCCGAACTCCCGGAGAAACCCCTGGGAGAAGGCCAGATTACGGCGATGCTTGGATTCCTCGGCCAGCCCGTGGTGGCGCTGCTCATCGGCGCGTTTATCTCGTTCCTGCTTCCGAAGAAGTTTGACCGCGACATGCTGTCCACGACGGGGTGGGTGGGCCAGTCCATGACGGCCGCGGCCATCATCATCATCATCACCGGGGCGGGGGGCTCCTTTGGCCGGGTGCTTCAGAATTCCGGGATCGCCGAGGTCATCGGAACGGGTCTCAAGGGGCGCGAGGGGATTGGCATTCTGCTGCCCATTATCATCGCGGCGGCGTTGAAAACGGCGCAGGGTTCCTCCACTGTTTCGCTCATCACCACGGCGGGTCTGGTGCTGCCGCTGCTGCCTTCGCTGGGCCTGGAAAGCGAGACGGCCAAGGCGCTGGTGGTGGTTGCCATCGGTGCCGGCTCGATGATGGTGTCGCACGCCAACGACAGCTATTTCTGGGTGGTCACCCAGTTCTCAGGGATGACGGTCAACCAGGGGTACCGGCTCCAAAGCGTGGGCACACTGGTCACAGGCCTGGCCGCCGCGGTGACCGTCTGGGCTGTCAGCATCATCGTCCTGTAGCGTGATCTCGAATGTCCGCCAAAGTCCCCTGCGGTGTCGGGGTTTTGCCCGGTAATCTCATAACGCACACAAGAACAGCGCATCGTACCAACACGGGAGCATGCCATGTCACGCGGGAAGAAGGTTTTTTTCGTGGCGATCGGAGTGATTGCGGGGTTCATCCTCTCCGCCTGGCTGGGCTGGGTCGTGCTGCCCCTGCGCACGCTGGAGGCGGCCCATCCGCAGGTGCCGCGCCCATTGGTCATTGCGCACCGGGGCGCATCGCACTGGGCACCGGAAGAGACGCGGCCCGCCTATGAGTTGGCGCGGGATTTGGGCGCAGACTACCTGGAAATGGATGTCCACCTGACCAGGGACGGGGTGGTGGTGGTCATGCACGATGACACGCCCGAACGGACCACCAACGCCGTCCAGGTCTTTCCCGGACGGGAGAAGCAGGATCTTTCCGAATTCACGCTGGACGAACTGAAGCAACTGGATGTGGGTTCGTGGTTCAACCGGAAATACCCTGACCGGGCGCGCAAAGGCTATGCGGGCCAGAAGATTCTGACGGCGGCCGAGGTGCTGGATATTGCCGGTGCGAAGGGCGGGAAATACCCCGTGTACATCGAAACGAAATCGGCGGACCATTACCCCGGCATTGAAGAGAAACTGGTGGCGGTGCTGCGCGAAAAGGGCTGGCTGGGCGCCAGCCATGACGGACTGCCGTCCGTCATCTTTCAGTCATTTTATGCGGACAGTCTGGTGAAGCTAAAGGAACTGGCTCCGGAAACGCCGCGCGTCTACCTGGTTCAGTCCGATGTGGTGAAGAAAGAGGGGGGCTGGCGCGCGACGGTGGCCCGGGCCGCACAGATCGGAACCGGCATCGGCCCGGTGGGTACGCTGTGCTGGCCCTGGAATGTGGGCCCCGCCCACCGACATGGCCTTGTGGTGCATGCCTACACGCTGAACGAAATATGGCAGTACCGGCTGATGACCTGGTTCGGCGTGGACGGTTGTTTCACCGACCGATGCGACCTGCTGATGGGGTACTACGGCAAACCCTCCGCCAAGTCCGCGGCCGCCATCCTTGACGGATTGGGATACTAAGTTTAACGGGGGCAAATGGCGCGCTGAAGATGCCTACTGTCCGCAGGCAATCATCGTTTCGATGACACGCCTGTCCGCAGGGAGTATTTCCGTGATGGTATGCCACACCAATGCATAGTCAACCGGAAAATACCCATGAATCAGGCGGTCCCTCATCCCGGCCATACTCTTCCATGCGACGGTGGGGTACGCTTCGCGGAGCGTCGGCGGAATCTGCTTCGCCGCTTCGCCCATCATCGCAAGTTGTGCCAGCACGGCGCTCTTTGTCTTAAGGTCATGGTCGAAAGTGTCGAAATCCATTCCCTCAATGAAGGACGCGACCGCTTCCATTGAGCGGACCATGTCTTTGAGGCAGACCAGTGTGCTTCTCATACGCGAACGAGGTCCGAATCAATCTGCTCGGCAAAGTCCTTGGAGAGTGAACGCGAGGAGACGATGTCCACTTTGCAGTGAAACACACTTTCCAGAAAATCACCCAGGGCAACCAAATCGTAGAGGTTGGCCTTGGCCTCGAAGCGGACCAAAACGTCCAGGTCGCTGTTCTCGCTGGCATTTCCCCTTGCCCGGGACCCGTGGCTTCCATCGCCTCGCGGACGGTGCGCAGGCCCTCCGCGCCCGGTTCGCGGCTGCCGAAGACGTCGGCGAGCTTCGTCCGCAGCGCCTCGTCCGCCGCCTCGAACAGAAAGTGCCGCAGCAGGGT
>CALDSM010000437.1 GCA_937923585.1 uncultured bacterium | reverse complement strand
GTCCGTTAACGACGCCGCAGGCAAGGCCGACGAGCACGCCCGCAAGAAGGCCAGCCGTGAGCACCAGGCCCGGGAACACCCCGTTTGCCAGGAACGCCTCCGCAGAGGGAGAAGTCCACGAGGCGAGTTTGGCCACGCAGCCATGCACCAGTTCGGAGGCGAGCCAGGTCTGGCACTGGAGCATGGCCAGGCATCCGGCCACGCCGGACAGCGCGGCAATGCTGCCCACGGACAGGTCTATGCCGCCCATGAGAATGACGAGCAGTTCGCCCAGCGCGATCACGCCCACCACGGTGGTGCGCTGCGCCACATTCTGCAGGTTGCCCGCGCTGCGGAACTCGGGCGAATAGAGCCCGAGCGCCACGCAGAGTGCCGCGAGAATGAACAGGGCCGAATGCTCGGCGATGAAGCGCTTCACGGGACCGCCGCGCTCCAGCTAGGCCATCGGCAGCGTCACGGACTTGCCGGTCTGCCCGGACAGGTCCGCGGCGAAACACACCTCATGGGTCAGGAACGCGTCGGCGGCGTTGCAGTGCGACTCGCGGTCGGAATGGATGCACTCGACCAAGTGCGCCACCTCGCCCGTAAACGGATGATGGGTCACATCGCCGCTGTCGGGCAGGATGGTGGGGATGGTGGTCCAGCCGGTCTGGCCGGGATACTTCGCCTTGGAGAACACCTGATTGTTGCGGATCGTGCCGTGCTCGCCGACGAGGTTGATATTAAACACGTAGGGCTGCACGCAGGCAATGCCCGACGCCACCTTGCCGATGCGCCCGTCGTCGAAGCGGCACATGGTCAGCGTCGTCGGCGGGTATTCGTACTCGGCGAACTCGGGGCCGCGGATGTCGGTGGCGTACTGCGTCACCTCGACAATCCTGCCGCCCATGAACCAGCGCAGCGCATCCACGGCATGCACGCCGGCGGAAAGCAGCGAGCTCACGCCCACGTCCTTCTTCACATTCCACCCGTACTGCGCGTACCACGGGCCGATGCCGTGCCAGTAGTCCACCTCGCCGTAGTACACGCGGCCGACCGCGTTGTCGGCAAGCTGCGCCTTGATCAGGTCAAACAGCGGGTTCCACCGCAACACGAAGCCCACGACGGATTTCACCCCCGCCTTGGCGACCGCGTCGCGGATGGCGCGCGCGTCCCCGACGCGCGTCGCCATGGCCTTCTCCAGCAGCATGTGCTTCCCGGCGTTGGCCGCGGCCACCGCGTGCTCCTTGTGGCAGTTCGGCGGCGACGCAATGCTGACAATCTGGATGTCGTCCCGCGCCGCCAGCGCCTCGATGCTGTCCGCGAAATCGCACTCAAGCCGGTGTGCCGACGCGAACGCCCGGGCCCGCGCGGGGTCAATGTCGCAAATCGCCCGCACCTCCGTGTGCGCGTTCGTGCGCCATGCACGCAGATGCTCGCCCGCCACCCAGCCCGTGCCGATGATACCCACGCCCATTTTGCCCATGATTCGGTTCTCCTTTGCGGGAATTGTGCCCATAAACGCCGCACGCCATTCTATCCATTGCGGCGCGATGCCGCAAGCAATGCGCGCCCCCCGGCATGCCGGGGGGCGCGGCGCATTGCTGTTCTGTGAGACGTTCTCTTCCGGTCGGGTCTTCCGCCGTCCTACCGGCGGCCAATCCCGGCCATGACCGCCAGGCCAAGCAGGCTCAATGCCATGGTGAACAAATCGCCGCCCGCAGGCCGGGATTTGCCGCCGTTGCAGCCTTCGCAGCCGTCCTTACCCGAATCGGGGGGCAGGCCGGCTTCAGTGCGGTCCACATACCCGTCAAGGTTGGCGTCGAGCCCGTAGAACTGCGCCGCGGTGATCAGGTTGCAGTTGGCATAGGCCTCGTCAAAGGTTAACTTTTCGTCCCCGTTGGCGTCGGCATCCTCGAAGATGTCCTTGACCTCTATGTCCGCCGCCGGCAGGCCGGCCTCCGTGCGGTCCACGTAGCCGTTGAGGTCGAGGTCATAGTCGTCGAACATGTCCTGGGTCACCAGGAAGTTGTAGTTGTGCGCCTCCTCGAAGGTCAGCCGCTGATCGTGGTTCGTGTCGGCTGCCTGAAAGACATCCGCCACGTCAATCTTCTGTAGGGAAAGAAGCTGGAATATGTCCCGTGCACCGGCTCCCGGCAAACGGCCATTCCATCCCCACGCCCCGCCCGCGGCTGCAAGGCAGACCGCGCACAGAATTCCCATGTTTCTCCGCACCATCCCTGTTCTTCTCCTCTTTCCGCCAGGATGAGCCCAGCCTTCAGTCTCGCCTGCTGATGCCCAAATCTGTCTGCGGGTTGTCTTAACCGGGATCCGCAACCCCGGCAGTCGTTATTGTGTCGCTCCCTCAACTCCCAGACAGCGATGCGCATCCTCATATGCTACCATCATACACGAAAACTGTGACAGATGAAGTCCGGAACCGGGCGATGTGCGCCTGCAAGTCAACCTTGTCCTCCAAGACAGTTTACCAGTCACCCAATCGGCGTTCAATGTGAATTCTGCGAGCTTCGCGTCGGCGGAATGCCTTTAGGCGAACGGCCCGCGCAGGATGCTAACGCGCCGTCTACCGGGCTACATGCACCAGATTGTGCGCGGCCGAACCGGAGGACAGGGTCGTCTCCAATTTTTCCAGGTAGCGGATGGCCGCGAGTTCGGCCATGACGGGGTCCTGATCCTGAAGCGCTTCCAGTATGCGGTGGAATATTCTCTTCTTCTGGCTGGAATCGGGCATGACCAGATCCACCAGCGACAGGATGCGCACCGCGATGCGCTCGAGCGTGGCGCACAACCCGATACACACCCGGTTGTGCGTGGCATTGACCACTTGCCGGGTCAGTTCCAGTGTCAGGTCGGCGAAGCGCTTTGGGTCGTCGTTGGCCTGTTCCCACTCGTCAATGAGCCGCTTGATGTTCTCGATGTCCTCGTCCGTACGGTGCGCCGCCGCGAGCCGCACGACGAGCCGTATGAAATGACCGCGAAACTCTAGCACCTCGCGCAGAAAGGGAATGTTCAGCGAGCCGTCCTCAAGGGTAATCAGCGTGTCGAAAAGTTCCACGCCGCGCATGAACTCCAAGTCTTGGACATACACGCCCGAGCCGCGACGGCTTCTGACAATCCCCACCGCCTCCAGTCGTTTCACCGCCTCGCGGAGAACGGTCCGCGCTACACCGTAACCCGCGGCCAATTCCCGCTCCGGTGGAAGTTTTGCGTCCTTGGGGAACTCGCCAAGGAAAATCCGACGGGTCAATTTCCGTGCGATTTCTTCCGAACCGGTCGGAACAGTCTGGGTTTCGCGCGTATCCGTGTTTCCGGAAGCCATACCAAAGTCCCTCGTTGGGCCAGTTTACAGAGATTATTCTAATCCCCTTCATATCTGGCGGTCAATACTTGCGGTCTGACCACTTTGGCCATATGCGCCAAAGTGTTTAGCTTTTTTAGCGTTTTAAACAACCGAAATTGGGGGAGTGAAGGCAAAATGAATAAAGAAGTTATACCACTTTGACAGAAACCGCTTGACAAAACGAACAAACATGCTTAGGATAAGGGCGACAGAAGGCCAACCATCGCGCCACCCAACGCTTGAGGGATTTTGCGATGAAACGTCGTGGATTTACGCTCATTGAATTGCTGGTTGTCATCGCCATCATCGGCATACTCGCGGCCATACTGCTGCCCGCGCTGGCCCGGGCCCGCGAAGCCGCACGGCGCGCAAGCTGCCAGAACAACCTGAAACAATGGGGCCTCATCTTCAAAATGTACGCAAACGAATCTCCGGGCGGAAAGTACCCCCCGATTGAGATTGAACTGGGGTGCGGGGGGCGCCCGTGCATCGCCTTCGGCCCGCGCGTTTCCGCGATTTACCCCGAATACCTGACCGACCCGGCCATAGTGTTTTGCCCTTCCGACGCCCAAGACAAACTGCAGGATTTCAAGAATGCCGACGGACGGTTGCTGCTCACAGAGAAGATGGCGAGCAACGGGCAGCAGGGTGTCGAGGGAATTGATGCAAGCTACAGCTTCACCGATGTGGTCCTTGACCGGCTGGACGTGGACATGCAGCCCATCCACCCGCTGCTGCTCAGCATCATTCCGCAGTTGGGCCTCAACGCGCTGGACCCGTCCATCACGCAGGGGCCTGCGCAGTTCATGGACGAAATGCGCTACGTGCTGACGAACTGCGCGGGCCACGCCCTTTCCGGCAACAATGACGAATTCTGCAAGGTCATTGACTCCGACCGTGATGTGGACCGGGGCCACGGAAACGGCGGCGGCGACAAGGTCTACCGCCTGAAAGAGGGCGTCGAGCGGTTTCTGATTACGGACATTAACAATCCGGGCAACAGTTCAAAGGCGCAGAGCAGCGTCTTCCTTGTTTGGGACAACGTGTCTGTTGTAACGTCCAAATTCAACCACATTCCCGGCGGCTCCAACGTGCTCTACATGGACGGCCATGTGGAGTTCATCAAGTACCCCGGCATTCCCCCGGTGGACAAACTGTCCGCTTCGTTCATGCACCTGTTTGATTTTCAGGGCGGTTGAAAAAGTTTCTGCACGGAGCTTGTCTGTATCCCGGTTGGCGGATGATGACGACGCCCGATGATTCGCTTCGGCTCGGGAGACCGGAACTGCGTTCCGGGGAGGCAGCGGGGAAGGAGAGCGCGGGATGTGTGAACTGGTTTCAGGCATCCCGGGAAAGGCAGACCAGAAACTGCGGCCAAACACAGAGGAGACGGGACATGAAGCGCGTTTGCTGCCTCGCGGCGGTCATTGCGGCGGCTTCGGGGTTGCTGGAGCTGTCCGGTTGCGACAACCGCGACACGGTCATTGACGGCATTGAATTCATCTGGTGCCCACCCGGCAGTTTCATGATGGGGTGCGCGCCCGGCGACACCGTCGGGAGCGAGAGGGAGGTGCCCCAGCACCAGGTAACCTTTGCGCACGGCTTCTGGATCTCCAAATACGAGGTCACTCAGGACCAGTGGGCGGCGGTCATGGGTGAAATGCCCGCACATTTCCATGGATGCCGCTACGGCCAAACCGGCAACCGGCCAATTGAGCAGGTCTCCTGGCATGAGATACAGGGCTGCATAGAACTGCTGAACGCCGCGCGGCCGGGAATGAACTACCGGTTGCCCTCCGAGGCGGAATGGGAGTATGCCTGCCGTGCAGGGACAACCACGGCATACACTTGGGGCGGCACCTACTCCGCCGCAGAATTGGACAAGTGTGCCTGGTACGACGCCAACAGCGGAGACAGCACCCACGACGCGGGCACGAGACAGCCGAATGCGTGGGGCATATATGACATGTATGGAAATGTCTGGGAATGGGTGCAGGACACGGGTCATCAGAACTACAACGGCGCCCCCGCGGACGGCAGCGCGTGGGAGGAACCCGGGGCAACCACGCGCGTGGCCCGCGGCGGCAGTTTCTATAACGGCACCGGATGCCGCTCTGCCTTCCGGGCGTTCATGGGCCCCGAGGGTTTCTACGGCGACTACGGTTTCCGCATCGTGAAAGTGCCGGATGAGACGGTGAATTGACGCAACCTGATGTCAGTCGTTGACCATCGCCTCGTTGCCGCTGAAAACCACCTTGCCCGACCGGTCCCAATGGGTGATGGACCCCTGAACGCGACAGCCCTGCCAGTGCGACTCGATGCGTTTACCACCGTCAGGCCAGTAGTGGGTCCACACACCCTTCCCGTCCGCGTCGCGCGTCCATGACCACAGGCGGTCGCCGTTGCGGTCCCAGAGCGTCTCCTCCCCCACCTTGCGGCCCTGCGCGTATTCTGCCGCGTACTGCTTCTTGCCGTCGGGGTGATACCAGGTTTCGGGTCCGTCGAGCAGGCAGCGGCCGTCCGCGGCAATTATGTTTGACCAGATCATGCGCAATGCGCCGTCCGGATAACGCTCCTCGTGCGCGGTGCGTTTCGCGTCTCCAACCGCCACCGGAACGGTTTCCCCGGCATCGTCGGACAGTATCCACGCCTCGTTCATCGCGAAATGGAGCGACGGGTGGTTCATGGAACTCATGAGGTGAATCACGCCGTCCGGTCCTTGGGCGGCCACGGAATAGCCCAGCGTCGGATACCGGTGCTCAGGACCGTCTTTCTGCTCCCAGGTGTCCGTCTCGAACCGGTGCCGTTCATGGGGTGTGGCCAAGGCCAGCGGCTTGACGCGCCACGTTTCGCCCTCATCCTCCGACAGGGCCACGATGGCACCGCGCAGTTTGAGCCCTTCGGGCACCGCGCCCGTAAAATGCTGGCAGTCCGTGGCAAAGAACAGCCGCCCGCTCTTGAGCCGAATCATCGTGGGACGCTGGTTGGTCCCCTGCGCGGCGAAGGGCGCCTTCACGGGTGCAGTCCAGGTCTTCCCCCAGTCGGAGGAATAGCACTTCGGCGTGTATCCCCCGATGTCGGCGTTCTTGCCGCCCATCGCCAGTATGCGGTTGTCTTTCAACAGGGCAAAGGTGGTGTGCCGCGCCGCGGTCATGCCGCCGGCGTCGCGCCAGGTCTTGCCGTTGTCACCGCTGGCCCAAAGCATGGAGGACGCCCCCGGCCCGTCCATGCCGAAGTAGATGGTGCTGTCGGGGCCGCGAAATGCACTGTTGATGGGCTGCGCCGTAAAGCCGCGCACGGGACCGTCCACAACCGGCACCCGCAATTCGGACCAGGTCGCGCCGTTGTCCGTGGAGGTGCAGAAACGGAAGGGCACGTTGCCCAGTTCCTGCTTGCCGGGCCCAAAGAAGCGGCCGCCGCCGAAGAACCACAGCGTACCGCTGTCGTTCCACAGCAGCGCCGACTGCTCGTTCATGTCGGCAAGGTCCACGAACACGTCCGGCATGTCCCACTGCTCCGCGCCGTGGCGCAGCCGGGTGCAGACCATCGTCGCGTTGCTGCACGATTCGGATTCGCCGCGCTTGGTGCTGAAAGACACCATGAACAGGTCGCCGTTGGGACAGACGACGAGACCGCCGGAGTGGATGTGCCCCTTGATGCCGGGGTTGAGGCCCACCGCCACGATATCTTCGTCATGACAGTTCTCCGGCGGTATGGGCAGCAGCGGGCGCACCTGGAGATACGGTTTCGACGGGTCAGGCCCCTGCCCGCCGTCATAGCGTTCCTGCTTCAATCCCCGCATCGGCCAGGGAACTTCGGCGTCGAGCGGTTTCGTCTCCGGCAAGGGGGCCTGCACCACGCGAAACCCGATGAAATGCTGCACCGGTCCGCCCGGCGGCGGCGCGTCGGGCATCAGGCTGGCGCGGTTGGCGCACCGGCGGTAGAACGGAGGGTAGTCGCCATAGGGGGTGTCCTGAAAACCCTGCGTTGTCTCCCACCGCTGGCGCTCGCTCCTGCCGTCGAGGCTTGCCTTGTCGAACGGATGCACCTCGATGCCGCCTCCGCGCACCACGCGTGCGAAGCCAGAGGCACGGCCGATGGGATCGGTCTGGTCTTCACAGGAATAAGAGCCGCACCAGTCATAACACCATTCCGAAACGCCGGTGTGCATACGCTTCAAACCGAAAGGATTGGTGTCGTCTGTTGGGAGCGTGTCGCCTGACCAGAACAGGCCGTCCGAACCGGCGCGGCACGCATACTCCCATTCGGCTTCCGTGGGCAGGCGGTAGGGCTTGCCCTCCTTCTTGCTCAGCCATGTGCAGAAGGCATCCGCCTCGGCCCAACTGACACCGGACGCATAGGGCGCGAACCCTTCGGGCCCCTGGTAGTCCGCGCGAAACTGGCGGAATTGTTCCGCCGTCACTTCCGTTTCGGACATATGGAACGGCTTGGTGATGGTAACCCTGTGAACGGGGATTTCGTCATGGTTGCCATGGTCGCCCCAGTCGGGGCCGTTCATCTCCTTCGTCACTGCGTGCTGTTCGCCCATCACAAAAGAACCCGCGGGAACCGGCAGCATCTTCATGCCACAGCCGTTGGTGAAAACCTCTCCTGCCGCTATTGCCATTGGTCCGGCGGCCAAAGACGATATGAAAAAGCCCGCAACAACAATCACCTTCAAGAACTGGCTCATGGGTGCCTCCATGGACTTGCTGTGTGCCCTGTACTGTTCGCCAGAACACGGGAATTGAAACACAGGGGGCACAGAAGAATACAGAGGCGAAAAAAGGCATCACGCCTTCCCTCTTTCATCCTGTGCATCTTGTGCATCCATGTCCACTCGTGTTCTGTGTTCTTCCGTGTAATTCCGTGTCTTCCGTGGTTTATGGTTCTTAAGAATTGTCAACCACGGAAGACACGGAATTGCACGGAAAAGAACGAGAGCGGCGCAGGGTGCGTGTAGTCGCGCGCAGCGCCACCCAGCGCACCGTTCCCGCACATGTTCGAAGGCATGGTGCGCTCCGTTTCGCGCCACTTCGCGCACCCCACGTGAAGCAGTCATCTCAGCGTGACGCGGATCTTGCGCACGCGCGCGTTGTCCAGACCCGCGCCGGGCATGAGTTCGAGCCAGTGGCGCTCGCCTGTGTTGTCCAGGTCGTTCATAATCATGCAGACACGGCACTCCGTGCCCGCCTTCATCACGGCCGGATGCATCAGCCGCGCGGGAATGGCCGCCTCGTAGCGGGTCGTGGTGCCGTCGCGGCGAACCGCCAGTTTCACGTCCGTGTTTACCGTCTCGGCGGACTCGCCCACGCCCTCATACAGAAAGGTCTCCGGTCCGTTCTTGGTAAGCGTGAAGCCCCAGTGCCAGTCGTCAATGAAGAACTCGATGTTGTCCGCCGCCCAAACCGTGTCGCCCATGTACGGCTGCATGTGCTCGTTGTCGGTCGTCTCTGTGGCGAAATGGAGATACTGGTCGTCCCACAGGAGCGACATGCGGCTGGACAGGTCGTCCTTCTTGGCCGCGTCGAATCCCTCCGACGGATAGAGAACAGGCGCCCAGACGGCATTGGTCCAGTCGGAAAGGTCTCCGTCCGTCCTGAGGTTGGCGGGCGCGCGCTTCACGTCCATGGTCGGCGTCAGGGGAAGGTCCAGGGACACCGTCACCGGCGGGCCGTATTCGGCAATGCAGTAAACAGTGCTGTACTTGGGCACGGGATAGCGCACCACGGCGGGATCTTTCGCGGCAATGCGGCAGGTCACCGGCACGCTGCCTTTGGCCGGTGCGGTGTAGGACTGTTCCGACGGCGTCACCGTCCAACCCGGCACGGTCTCCCAGGAGAGTTTTCCGTCGAAGGGTCTGCCGTGCGGGTTCTGTATGGTGACGGTCACGTCGCGGTCCAGCGGAGCTCCGTAGGGCACATCCACTTCCCCGCAGGAAACCAGGTCGTGCCGCACGGCGTACATTTCGGCCATGCGCGTGCCGGTCACCACGTCGGACGGCAGCACGTTGCCCTGCCTGATGACGGACCAATTGACCTTGTCACCGCGCACACGCACCAGCAGGTAGTGGTTGAAGTCGCCCTCCTCCTCCGTTGCACCGCCGCTGCCCACGCCGGCACCGCCGGTGATGACGTAATGCACGCCGTCGCGCACGCCGCAGTCGCGGTAGCAGTGAACATGCCCTGCGAAGCAGGCCCGCACCGGATACCCCTTGATCGCCGCCTCCACGTTGTTCCAGTGCGGCTTGTAATCCTTGGGCTTGCCCAGTTCGTCCGTGTCGGAAAACAGCGGCTGGTGCAGGAACAGGAAAATGTTCTTGGCGTCTCCGGCGGATCTCAACTGCTCCTTGAGCCAGTCTACCTGCGCGTCGGGAATGCGGTCCAGCGCGCCCACCTCCTCGCTGTCGAGCGCAATAAACAGGCTGTTGCCGTAGCGCACGGTGTAGCGCGTCGGGCCCATGTGTTGCACCCAAAGCTTTTCCGACGCCTCATCGCTGATGTCATGGTTGCCCACCACGGGCAGGAACGGCACCTTCAGCACGCTTGTGATGCGCTTGAAGGCTTCCCACTGCGGCGGCAGACTGTCCGAAGAACCGCCGAGGATTAAGTCGCCCACGTCGATCACGAAGGACGGCTCCAAGATGTTGAACTCGCGCAGCATCTGCTTGAAGCATTCCGGCTGGTCCGTGGGGACATAGTTCTGGTTGTCGCCGATAACGACAAAGTCGAAAGAGTCGGCGCAAATGGGAGGCGCGGATGCAAACTGCGCGAGTGATCTTTCGAGGGCCGTTGCGGCGATGGCGTTCTCGGTGGCGAGTGCAAGGGCGACGGTGATGATTGAGAGCATGGGCAAGGGTTTGGGTTTCATCATGATTAAACGGCCTTCTTGTCTTTTGGGCGGGGTGGATCATACACCAGAAGGGGTTTGCGCCTTACTGGGAGCGCCGGCGTCCCACCGGCTGTGTTCTCGCATAAAGAGCCGGCGGGACGCCGGCGCTCCCAGTAAAACGGCGCGGAAAAGCTTTTGCTCTCCCGCGCCGTCAACACATGTTCTTGCTTATTCAGCCTTCAGAATTCAACCTTCAACCTTCTCCCACACGCCCGTCTTCGCGGACTTCAGCACCGCGTCGCAGATGGCCTGCGTCTCGATGCCGTCGCGGAAGGTGGGCACGATGGGCTTGCCCGTCTCAAGACCCTTGAGGAAGTCGGCGAGGGCATTGATGAAGGTGTGTTCGTAGCCGATGACGCAGCCGGGCACCCACCACTGCTTCATGTACGGGTGGCTGGAGTCGGTCACGAGGATCGTGCGCCAGCCGACGGTGTGCGCGTCGTCTTCGTGGTTGTAATACTGGAGTTGGTGCGCGTCTTCGAGGTCGAAGAAGATGGAACCCTTCTCGCCGTTGATCTCGAAGCAGTTCTGGTTCTTGCGGCCGCGGGCGTAGCGGGTGGACTCGAAGGTGGCCAGCGCGCCGTTCTTGAACCGTGCGAGGAACGCGCAGGCGTCGTCAATGAGCACGGGCTTGCGCACGCCGGGTTGGTCCTGCAGTTCGCGCTCCTTGATGAAGGTCTCGGTCATGGCGGTGACGCTGTCCATGCCGCCGATAAGCCACACTGCGGTGTCGATGGAGTGCGCGAGGAGGTCTCCCGTCACGCCGCTGCCCGCCACGGCCGCGTCCAGGCGCCACAGCGTCTGCCCGCCCTGCGGGACGTTGGCGCTGATGGTCCAGTCCTGCAGGTACTTGGCGCGGTAGTGGAAGATGCGGCCCAGCCGCCCCTCGTCAATCATCTGCTTGGCGAGCGTGATGGCCGGAACACGGCGGTAGTTGAACCACACCATGTTGGCCACGCCGGCCTTCTCGACGGCCTCGGCCATCTCGACGGCTTCGGCGGTGTTCATGGCGAGCGGCTTTTCACTGAGCACAATCTTGCCATTCTTCGCCGCGGCAATCGCGATGTCGTGGTGCGTGTTGTTCGGGGCGACGATGTCAATCACGTCAATGTCGTCGCGCTCGACCATCTTGCGCCAGTCGGTTTCGGTGCTCTGCCAGCCCCAGTTCTCCGCGAACGGGATGAGCTTGCTTTCGTCCTCGGGGCGCGCGCAGGCGGCCTTGAGCACGGGCTCGTATTCGAGGTCGAAGAACTTGTTGACCTTGTTGTACGCATTCGAGTGCGTGCGGCCCATGAACCCGCAGCCCATGAGGCCGATGTTGAGTTTCTTCTTCGCCATCTTTGTTCTCCCTTCGGTCTGTAAGAACGCGGCAAGATGCCGCGTCTACGTTTCAGGCTCACCCGTATTTCTGGTTGAGTACGTCAATCGCCTTCTTGCAGTGCTCCGTCACCGCCCACGCGTCGGGCCAGAAGCACAGGTCAATGGTCCACCAGTTGTGCGGCACGCCCGCCTTGTTCAGCTCGGGGATCAGCTCGTCGAAATTGAGGATGCCGTCGCCAAAGGGCGCGTGCGTGCTGGTCTCGTCGCCGTGCAGCGTGCCGTCCGAGTCAATCATGTGGATATGGTTGATCTTGCCGCGCAGTTTCTGCGCCAGTTCGAGCGCGCCGCCGGGCAGCGTCTCTTTCACTCCGGGCTGGCGTGCGCCCACGGCGGCCACCATGTGCGCATGGCAGGTGTCAAACTGCACGCCGAAGTTGTCGCTGTTGACCTCGTCCAGGATGCGGAAGATGTCGGACGGCTTGTTGAACGCGAATCCGGGCTCGAACTCCCAGGTTACGTACACGCCCTTGTCCGCCGCTTCGGCGGCGCAGCGCTGCCATGTGGACACCACGCGCCTGCGCGCGGTGGCCTCGTCCACCTCTTCAAAGATCGTGGGCGGCTGGACGCAGTCCACGCGGATGCCGGGGATGCCCAGGTCCACGCAGAAATCGAGGTTCTTGCGGAACTCGTCCACGTAGTGCGTCGTGTCCTCGGTGTTGATCAGCTTCTCGCCCCACAGGTTCGCGGCCAGGCCGGAGAAGGCCAGGCCCGCGTCGGCGACGCTCTGTTTGCACTTGGCGCGGTCGTCAGCCGTGGGCATGTTGTCGGGGTTGGGATGGATGCCGAAGCCGCCCAGTTCGAGCCCGTCAAAGCCGAGCGCCGACAGCTTCGACATGATTTCGTCGAAGGGAACCGGGCAGTCCGCATAAGGGCCAATGGAGTAGGCCCAGGTGCCGATGGAGATTTTCTTCATGGTCGGGTCATCCTTTCTTGTGCGCGCCAACGGCCGGCGCCTGCGGGTTCACGTCGGGGCCGAAGTAACGGAGCAGCACGAGCGGGCACTCCTTGGCCAGGTTCTCAATGACGACACCCTCGCGGGCGGCCTTTTCGGTGATGAACACCTCGTCCTCGGTCATTTCGCCGTAGCGGATCATGGCCGGGCATTCGAGCGGCAGGTTGCCGATGCGGCCACGGCCCTGCATGCAGATCACGCCCGACGCGCCGTTGTCTTTCAGCGTCATCTTCACGCCCGGCGCAATGGTGAGCTCCTTGGACGTGAACAGCGGCGTGCCGTAGGTCACCCACTTGTCCACGTAGCCGTCGCCCGACGCCGCGGCGTCCACGACCGGCTCCAGGTAGTGGGCGTCCTTGAAGTTCGGGTTCAGGTTGATGTCCCAGTCGAGCTGGTCCACGATGAAGTCCAGGTCCTGGTGCTTGTCCTCGGGCATGTCCTTGACCAGCAGGCTCCAGGGCACGTCGCGCCCCTCGACCAGCGACTGGTACATGCCGAACACATCGCTGCCCCACTGCGGCTCGTAGGTCACCAGCGAGCCCGGCGCATGCAGCGTGCAGGGCGGCACCCACCAGCCCGTGCCCGGCTTGAGCCGGTAGGCCTTGGCCAGGTCAAGGATGCCGTTGTCACCCTTGTTCCAGTTCTCGAGGCAGCGGCGCACGTCGGCCTTCGTCGTGCCCGGTTCCAGCCCGAAATAGGTGTGGGGGAAGTTGTTGCCGATGGCGTTCAACTGCGGCGGGAAGTAGTAGCACTCCGGCTTGCCGTCCCGGCCGATCAGCGCCGCCTGCTCCTGGCTTTGGTGCATGTGGTGCGGGATGGGGCCCATGTTGTCGAAAAACTTGCTATAGACGGGCCACCGCTTGTACTTGTTCCAGATGGTCTCGCCGATCACCGCCGCGCCCAGCGCCGCCACTGCGTCGCGCAGCGTGAAGCGTTTGCCCTCGAACACGACATAACTCAGGCCCTCGTCCGGCGGGGCGCCCTCGTTGTCCGCGGCGGTCGTGGAGGAAAACCAGCGCTCGTCAATGCCGCCCCGGTGCTTGCCGAGCGCGTAATAGTCGTCCGGGTGCAGCTTCAGCCGGCGGCCGGGCTGCAAAAACGAGCGCGGCACCCATGCCGGGGCCACCCGAAACAATCCGCCGCCCGCCTCCAATGCCGCACGGGCCGCCTGCTCCACATGGGCTTCTTTGATGGTATCCATGACCGCTCCTTCACTGATTAGGTTGAACTACCCAAACCCAGCCCGGACTCCCCGCGGAGCCGGGGCAAATCAAACCAATTCTTTTAGCATGCCGCCGGGGGAAAAGCAAACCTTCAGGGCCTGGCCGCCGGCTTCAGCTCCTTCAGGCGCAGGTCTTTGAACTCGACCTTCATGGCTGGACCGGCGTGCAGTTGCAGGCCAATCAGCCCTTCCATGGCGCGCTTGTCCGCCTGGGCGTCTGTAAACTGGCTCATTGGCTGGCCGTTGACGATCTGAATGGCCATGTTGCCCATGACGATGATTTCGTAGTCATTCCAGTCCTTGAGCTTTACGCCCGCGGTCAGTTTCTCCGCCTCGCCCGTCTTGCCGGTCACCTCAATCTTGCCGTCGGCGTTGATTTTGACCTTCTCGCCGACCTTGGCCAGAATGCCGCGGCCGCGCTCCTCGTAAACGATACCCGTCAGGCTGCCGTCGCCCAGAATGTCCGCCTGGTAGCCGCCCATGCCCCAGGGCACGCCCTCGATTTCGTGGCTGCGGTACTGCACGCCCGAATTGTGGTTCTCGATGCGGTAGGAGAAACGCAGCACGAAGTTGGCCGGCTTGCCGCCGCGCCAGATGAGGAAACTGTTGGCCTTCAGCGGGTTGTCGTCCGTCGTCTGGCCAACGATGCAGCCCTCCTTCACGGACCACAGCTTGGGATCGCCCTCCCAGTCGGCCAGGTCCTTGCCGTTGAATATGGGCACAAATTCGGCCTCGTCCTTGGCGGCGGGAGCCGCAAAGGATGAATGTGCAACAAACAGAATTCCCGTGCACAGCACCAAGACAAGACAGAAAGATCGCATGGCCCATTCCTTCTCGCGGTCCCAGACAGCCCAAAGGCACGCGCCGCAACAGCGTTCCGGCGGCGAAATGCCACCAAATACCCTAAGCATTTCCAGAGACCCAGTCAAGCAGCATTTTCGGCAAGCGGAATCCACGGACAAGGACAAATGGCAAAGGCGCACGGGCTTCCGGTGAAATGGCCCCGAGAGCCCCGGGACCGCAAGCGGCGGAGGAATTCGTGTCCGGCCGGGCTCTGGGTGATCGACACACCTCCTTGAGCCGCGCCGAGCCTTTTCGTACAATTCACAAACGGAGTGCAGCGCATGCGAAAACGGCTCGTTCTGGCGGTCTCTAGCATAGTTCTCGTGGTTGGGGTGCTGGTTGCGCTCTCTTATCGTCTGCGGCCCGGTTTCGAGTTTATCCGTATGGAAACTGTTCCGAAACTGGTTCCTTCGGAACCGTCAAGCCCGGACATTTCCTGGACACGGCAGGAGCGGGCTGAAACACCAGATTCGATGCGAAGCGCGGAACTGCACGGTGGGGCGCTTTCCGGGGAACTCTTCGCGAGTGAACGTGAGCCGCAAAATGCGTG